>NZ_JBFAVI010000219.1:5305-9615 GCF_040679695.1 Micromonospora sp. NPDC052213 | reverse complement strand
GGACGGCCGCCGTCGTGCCGGTGGTGTCGAAGCGGGATCAGGCCCGGGCCGGGCCCGTCGCCGACAACAGCGCCGCCTCCCGCTCCGGGGCCAGACCGACCGGAGCACGCTGTGGCCGGCCCGCCCGCGGCGGGACCGTGCCCACCCTCCGCAGCCACGCCCAGGTGTCCGCGACCGTCTCCGCCACCGGGCGGCAGGTCAGCCCGGCCGCGTACGCCTTCTCGACGCCGCGCTCCTGCAACCAGCGGTACTCGTGCCCGGCCGGGATCCAGGCCGGCAGGTCGTTCCACGGCACCACCCCGGCGGCCAGGATCGGCTCCGGGTCGGTCCACCGCAGCCGGGCGTCGGCGCCGGTGACGGCGACGCAGGCGTCGAGCAGCTCGCCCATGGTCGCGTGCCCGGTGCGGCTCACCACGTTGAACGTCCCGCCCAACCCCTCCGCGCCCCGGTCCAACATCCAGCCCGCCAGGTCCCGCACGTCGACGTACTGCAACGGCAGGTCGACCGGGCCCGGAGCCAGCACCTCCCCGCCCCGGGCGATCCGCTCCAGCCACCAGGGCAGCCGGCCGATGTCCTCCCCCGGCCCGAGGATCAGCCCGGCCCGGGCGAGCAGCGCCCGGTCGCCGAACACCTCCCGCACGGCCCGCTCACCGCCGGCCTTGTTGTGCGCGTAGTCGCCGTCGTCGGCGTCCGACTCGGCGTCCACCACGGGGGCCTCCTCGCCCACCCCGTCGACGACCGGCTGCGCGTAGACCGAGCCGCTGGAGACGTAGACGTAGCTGCCCACGCGGTCGACCAGCGCGCGGGCGGCGTCCCGCGCCGCCCGGGGCGCACCGTCCCAGGTGTCGACCACCAGGTCCCACTCGCCCTCCGCCAGCGCCGCCAGGCCGCCGGGCGCGGTCCGGTCACCCCGCAACCGGCGTACGCCCTCCGGCGCCGCGCCGTGCAGGCCCCGGTTGAACACCGTCACCGACCAGCCCCGACGCACCCCCTCGGCGACCGTGGCGCCGCCCACGAAACCCGTCCCACCCAACACCAGCAGTCTCATGGGCTCCACTGTGCCGGCTCGGACCGGTCGTCCGGCCACCTGTTCACGGTGAGCGGATCTGCCCACGGCAGAAGATCCGGCGGGCGACGGCGACGCGGGCACAGGGAAACACGGGGTGGCCGGGCGCACCACCCGTCCGTACGCCTGGAGAGCACGAAGGCCCGCCACCGACGACGGTGACGGGCCTCGCGGATCATCTGGTGGGCGATACTGGGTTTGAACCAGTGACCTCTTCCGTGTCAAGGAAGCGCGCTCCCACTGCGCCAATCGCCCGTGGTGGCCACCCGGGCCCGGCAGACCGGGCCGGCGGGGGCGGGATGCGAGCGGACGACGGGATTCGAACCCGCGACCCTCACCTTGGCAAGGTGATGCGCTACCAGCTGCGCTACGTCCGCGTGTCGCCGGCGTTCCCCGGCGACGGGATGAACTCTACCCGACGGCAAGATCGCCCGGCACGCCGCCCCGCCGGCCGCCGCGGGCGATTCCCGCGCAGCCGATGGTTGCGCTGGTCAGCCACCGGGTACTGACCTCCTTCGACAGCACACCACATCCCCTGACCAAGGAGGCTGTCGTGGGTATCGGCACCAGCATCTTCCTGATCGCGCTCGGCGCGATCCTCACCTTCGCGCTCGACGCGAGCCTCGGCGGCATCGACCTCGACGTCGTCGGCTGGATCCTGATGGCGGCCGGCGTGCTCGGCCTGATCATGACCACGCTCATCTGGGGACGCCGCCGCCAGGTGGTCAGCACGACCGAACCGGTGGAGTACCGGCGGGTCGAGGAGCGCCGGGACGTCGCCCCGCCGCTCTGACCGACCGCCCCGCGCGGCCGACGGAGTCGGACGGTCGCCGGACGCACCGCGACGCACGTGCCGGGCACCCCGCGAGGGTGGCCGGCACGTCGACGTCACCGGCCCGCCGTACGCCGACCGCGCGGCGGCCCCACGCCCGACGACGCGCAGGCCGCAGTCGGGCGGGCGGCGCACCGACCGACCCCCGCCGCCTGCGGCGGCCGCACCCGGAGCGCTTCCCGCAGGGGCGGGAGCGCCGGCGTGCCGGGCGTCACCCCTCCGCCGCCTCTCCTCGTGACCCTCGCCACCCGGGTACTACCGTCTGCTGTCGTGCGGACGGAGCAGGACGGGTCGCGAACGCCCGGACGACAGCCGCCGCGAGTCCGCTTCGAGCGCGCCGAGGCCGTCGTCGCGATGACCCGCCTCGCCGCCGGCCCCGATCCCGTCCGGGCCATCCTCGACACGCTCGCCCGCCGATCCACCGCGGCGGCCCTGATCGGCGTGGACGGCACCCTGCTGACGGTCCACCCGGGTCCGGACCCGCTCGACCGGACCGTGCTGGGCGCCGCCGCCCGCGCCGTACCTGAGCTGCACCGACGCGGCACACCGGCGGCCGTGCGGGGCGGCGCGGGCGCGCCCACCGTCCACCTGGTCTCCCTCGGCGCCGGGGAGCCCGACGACGGCGCGGGGTGCGACCCCGACCGTGGGACCGAGCCCGCCCCCTGGCTCGCGGTGGTGGACCCGCTCCCCGGCGACCTGCTCGCCGACGCGGCGCGCGTCCTCGGTCTCTGCTGGCGGTTGGAACGCTCGGAGCAGGCCCGGCGGCGGGTCGCCGCCGGCGACGTGCGCAGCCGGGAGGCGGTGCTGCACCTGCTGATGGTCGGCGACGTGGCACCGGCCCGGCGCATCGCCGCGGCACTGCGTCCCCACCTGCCCGACCTGGTCCGGGTGTGCGTCGTCGAGTGCGCGCCCCGGCGACGCGGCGAGGCGGCCGGGCAGGTGACCCGCGCACTGCGCGGGCGGGCCTGGGTGGTGCCCTGCCCGGTCCGCTCCCGGCACCTCATCGCGCTGGTGCCGGCCCCGGACCGCGCCGGGCCGCGAGAGGCCGGCGACGCGGACACGCTGGGGAGACTCGTCACCGGACGGGTGCCCGGGACGCGGATCGGGGTGAGCGAGCCGGTCCCGCTGCGCCGCACCGCCGCCGGCTACGAGCAGGCGTTCCACGCTCTCGCGGTGGCCCGGAACGGACCGGACGGGCACTGCCGCTTCGACCGGGCGACGGAGCTGCGCGCCCTGCTCGGCGCCGCCGGGCAGGACTGGGCGCGGACGCTGCTGGCGCCGTGCCTGTCGTACCGGCCGGCCCGACGGATCGATCCCGACGGGCAGGAACTGCTCGCCACCCTCAACTCCTGGCTCGCCTTCGACGGCGCGGCCCACCGGCACCTGCGGATCCACCGCAACACCCTGGCGGCCCGGCTGGCGCTGCTGCGCGACCGCCTCGGGCTCGACCTGTCGCGGATCTCCGACCAGTCGGTCGCGTGGTTGGCCCTGCACCTGCTCGGTTCCGCCGCGACCCCGGACGGCGTGCCGGAGGCACCGCCCGTCGTCGGTGGTGGCGCGGACGACGCGTCCGGGCAGGGGGCGGCGGCCGGCAGCCGGTGGGTCGGCCTCGACCGGCTGCTGACGACCCCCGCCCTGCGCCTCTGGGCGCGCGGCCAGCTCGCTCCCCTGGAGGCCGGCGGTACGCCCGTCGCCCTGGTCACCGTACGCGCGTGGCTGCGCGCCGAGGCGCGACTGCCCGACACCGCCACCGCGCTCGGCGTCTCGGTGTCCGCCGTACGCAAACGACTCGGCCGGGCCGAGCAGGCGCTGGGGCGTTCCCTGCTGCGCGGGCCGAGCGCCCGGCACGAGCTCTGGCTCGCCCTGCGGGCCCTCGACGCGACCGCCGACGCGGGCCTGGTCGACGACCCGGCCGGGTGGCCGCCCGCCTGACCGCCGGTGGCTTCCCGCCCGGGCGCCCCCGAGCAGCGGCGCCGGTCGCGGTCGCTGTGCAGCCCGACACCGCCGGCGCCGCCGCTGTGCGGATCGGTCCTCGCGCCCGGCCGGCGGTGCTCCCTACCGTGTGCGGGGAGACGGCGGCGAGGACGCCACCGTTCGAGCCCGACCGGCAATCCGGTGAGCTGACGACCGACGCCCGGACGCGCCGCAACGGGGGACGCGTCCGGCCGGCTCCGGGGGGTGCGGCCGCCCCGTCCGCGACGACACCGCGGGCGGGCGGCCGTGGGTCGCCCGTCGCTCCGGGTGCACCGGGGCGATCCGGGCGCGGCCCGCGAACGGCGGCGGTCCGAACGGCAGCGCCCTGCGCGGCGGAGGCTCAGCGGCGTCCGGGAACGGCGAAGGGCCCGCCCCCGGGGGGGTGGGGGGGTGGGTGGGGGAGCGCGTGGTGGGGGGGGGGGTTGTGGGGGCGGCCCC
>NZ_JBFAVI010000219.1:0-5295 GCF_040679695.1 Micromonospora sp. NPDC052213 | reverse complement strand
GCCCGTCACCGGATGGTGACGGGCCTTCGTTCTGGTGGGCGATACTGGGTTTGAACCAGTGACCTCTTCCGTGTCAAGGAAGCGCGCTCCCACTGCGCCAATCGCCCTCGTCTGTTGCCGAGGTGGGGACGGGATTTGAACCCGCGTACACGGCTTTGCAGGCCGTTGCCTCGCCTCTCGGCCACCCCACCGAGGTTGCCCCCGTCATGCGTGGCGGCATCTCCGAGCGGACGACGGGATTCGAACCCGCGACCCTCACCTTGGCAAGGTGATGCGCTACCAGCTGCGCTACGTCCGCGTGTCTCCGGCGTTAACCGGTGACGGGTGAGAACTTTAGCCGAGCCGGCGAGCGGTTGCCAAATCGGGGTGCTTCTCGGCGCGTCTGGGGGTGGCGGGCCACCCCACCCCTGAGCTTCCTAGGAGACTGAACAGCCACTTCCCCCGTCCGAGGCGGAAAGAGCGGGTCAGTCGCGGCGTGGTCGAAGTGTCCGGATTCCGACTCTCTGGAGGGCTAACGGGCCGTGATCCGTGACGCCCCGTGTTCAAGCTGATGCGCTACGGTAACGGCGTGACGAGACGTGCGGCCGAGATCCGCCTGGATGCCCTGCTGCGCACGGCCTGTGACGTGATCGTGGAGCGGGGTCTGGCCAACACCCGCACGGCCGACGTGGCGCAGGCGGCCGGGGTGAGCCAGGCGCTGGTCTTCTACCACTTCGCCACCAAGGACCGGCTGCTCGCGCAGGCGTTCGCGTACGCGGTGGAGCAGGACCTGGCCCGACTGGACGCGGTGATGCGGTCCAGCGCCCCGCCGCTGACCAAGCTGCGCCGGATCGTGAAGCTCTACACGCCGGCCGGCCGGGCGACGTCGTGGGCCATGTGGATCGACGGCTGGGCGGAGTCGCTGCGCACCCCGGAGCTGGAAAAGGTCTCCCGTCGGCTCGACCTCCGCTGGCGGGAGGACCTCGCGGCGGTGATCTCGGAGGGTGTTCGCGACGGCACCTTCGAGTGCGCCGACCCGGCCGGCGCCGCGTGGCGGATCAGCGCCGTGATGGACGGCCTGGCGGTGCAGCTCGCGGTGCACGACCGGGTGATCTCCCGCCGCCAGCTCGCCGAGTGGGTCCGCCTGGTCACCGCCCGCGAACTCGGGCTGGACCCGGACCAGCTCGACTGACTGTCGACCGCCCGAGGCCGGCGAGCGGACCAGCTCGACCCAGGCCCGTCACCGGAGGGCGGCGGAACGGACGGGCTCGGCTGATGCGGTCATCCCCGCCCGAAGCCGGCAAAACGGCTCGGCCCCCGAGGCCACCCGGAACAATCGTCGGCATGGACCCGCTGGAGACGTACCGCCGCAGCCTGGCCGAGTTCACCGACCGGGTGGAGCTGGTCGGCCCCGGGCAGTGGTCGGACCCGACCCCCTGCCCTGACTGGGACGTCCGGGCGCTGGTCAACCACGTCGTCGGCGAGGACCGGTGGAGCGTGCCGCTGCTCGCCGGCCGGACGATCGAGGAGGTCGGCGACCGCTACGACGGCGATGTGCTCGGCCCGGATCCGGTCGAGGCGGCCCGGGACGCGGCGGCACAGGCGGAGCTGGCCTTCACCCACCCCGGGGCGCTGGAGCGCACCGTCGCGCTCTCCGCCGGCGAGACCCCGGCGGACGAGTACCTGCACCAGCTCGTCGCGGAACACCTGATCCACGGCTGGGACCTGGCCGTGGCGATCGGCGCGGACCCCCGGCTGGACGCCGACGCGGTCGCCGAGTGCGCCCGCTGGTTCGGCCGACGGATCGGCGACTACCAGCGGGACAGGCTGATCCGGGCGGAGGCCGATGTGCCGGCGGAGGCCGACCAGCAGGACCGCCTCGTCGCCGCTTTCGGCCGCGACCCCGACTGGGCGCCGTAGCCCCCGCGTCGCGCCCACCGTCACCCGGGCGGCACCAGCGCGGCGACCACCTCTCCTGGCGGCGGGCCGGGGTGCCTCGCCGACGAGCCCGTGGCGCTCCAGCAATCGACCATCGCCGGTCTCCGCGATCCGTGGAGCCGCGATCCGTGAAGCCGTCATCGCGGCCGGGGCCGCCTTGAGTAGGCGTGGCCCTTGTCCCCGCCGACCAGGGCTCATATCCACAGATGCGCATGCTTGACCGCACTGCGCGGCCGGCGGAGGGCCGGCCACCCCCGCTCCCACGAGGAGGTCCCGTGGCACAACCGGAGTGGACACCCTGGATGAGCCGGCGTCGACGCCGGCTCGTTCCCGTCCTGGCGGCGACCGCGGTGGTGGCCGCGTTGCTCCCCGCCGGCCCCACCGCCGCCGTCCCCACCGGCGGCGCCGCCACCGAACGACGCTCCGGCCCGTTCGCCGAGGGGCACGAGCACGCCGACGTCGACAACCGCCCCGGCACCGCCGCCCCCGACGCCCGGCAGCGGGGCCTGGCCCGCAAGGCCGACCCGGACGTCCGCTGGAACCGGCTCGGCACCCCGCACGCGCTCGGCCCCGCCCGCGCCCCGCTCGCCACCGGCCTCCCCGGCGACCCGGAGGCGGCCGCCCGCGCGTACCTGACCGGCAACCAGGACCTCTTCGGCCTGGACGCCGCCGCGGTCGAGGCGATGGACCGGCTGCTGGTCCGGCCGATCGGCGACGGCGCGGTGGTCACCCTCCGGCAGCGCTTCGGCGCCCTGCCGGCCGGGCACGACGGCCTGGTCACCGTCGCGGTCGCCGCCGGCACGGTCCTCGCGGTCAGCTCCTCGCTCTCCCGGGACACCGCCGCGCCGGCGCCCGCCACCCTCACCGACGAGCAGGCGTACGGCGCGGCGCTCGCCGACGCCGGCCTGGCCGCCGACGCGGTCCGCAGCCACAGCGTGCGGGCCGTCGCCGTGCCCACCCCGCTCGACGGGCCCCGGGCCGCGTACGAGGTGACCCTGATCGGCGCCGACGACGACCACCCGGAGGCGTTCACCACCTACGTCGACGGAATCACCGGGCAGGTGCTGGTCCGCGAGGACCTCGTCGACTTCGACTCCGACAACCCGAGCTGGGCCGTCTTCCCGGCCACCCCGCCGCGCGACCTCGGCCCCGGGCAGGACCCCCGGGTGCGCTGGTGCGGCGACCCCGCACCGGAGTGCCGGGAGGCGTTCCGCGACCCGGCCACCGGGCAGCCGTGGGACGTCGACGCGGCCACCGGCACGCCGACCGGCGCCGCGCGCGGCAACTCCGCCAACACCGTACGTTCCTGGGGCGGCGGCACGCCGGCCGTGCCGGTCACGCCCAGCCCGGAGCGGCGCTACGAGTACCCGTTCACCGACCAGTGGCACCAGGCCCGCTGCAACCCCGCGGTGTTCACCTCGGCACAGCGCAACGACGGCGACGCCGCGATCGCCAACCTCTTCGCCATGCACAACCGGATGCACGACTGGGCCTGGCACCTCGGCTTCACCGAGGCCACCTGGAACCTCCAGGCGGTGAACCTGACCCCGCAGGGCCGGGGCGGCGACGCCGAGCAGGGCCGCGCGCAGCAGGGCGCGCTCAGCGGCAACCGGAACAACGCCAACCAGGGCACGCCGCGCGACGGGCTGCCGCCGACCACCAACATGTACCTGTGGCAGCCGCAGGCCGGCGGGCCGTACCCGCCCTGCGTCGACGGCGACTACGACATGACGGTGATCGGGCACGAGTACACCCACGCCATCACCAACCGGATGATCGCCGGCCCGGACAGCGGCATCGGCGGGCACCAGGGCGGTTCGATGGGCGAGTCGTGGAGCGACCTGCTGGCCGCCGAGTACCTCTTCGAGCACGGGCTGCGCGCCCCCGGCGAGACGCCCTACGTCACCGGCGGGTACGTCACCGGCAACCTGGTCAGCGGCATCCGCAACCACGACTTCAGCCGCAGCCCGCTGAACTACTCCGACGTCGGTTACAACACCGGCGGGCCGGCGGTGCACGCCGACGGCGAGATCTGGAGCGCCACCAACTTCCGGGTCCGTGCCGCGCTGATGAAGCGGTACGGCGTCGGCACCCCGCAGCGCCAGCTCGACTGCGCGCAGGGCAGGGTGGCGGTGGACCAGTGCCCGGGCAACCGGCGCTGGGCGCAGCTCGTCTTCGACTCGTTCCTGCTCCAGGCCGCCAGCCAGGTCAGCATGCTCGACATGCGGGACAACATGCTCACCGCCGACCTGCTCCGTTTCGGCGGCGCCAACCAGGACCTGCTCTGGGCCGAGTTCGCCCGCTCCGGGATGGGCCGGGACGCCGCCAGCAACGGCGCCTCCGACACCGACCCGACGCCGAGCTTCGCCGCCCCCGACGCCGACAACGCCGTGTTCACCCTCCGCCCGAAGGGCGACAGCGCCGACGCGCCGATCCGGGTGTACGTCGGGGCGTACGAGGCGCGGGCGGTCCCGGTGGCCGACACCGACCCGGCGACGGCGCTGCCGGACCGGATCGAGCTGGTGCCCGGCACGTACCAACTGCTCGCCGTCGCGCCGGGCTTCGGCCACCAGCGGCTCACCGTGGTCGCCAAGGCCGGCAAGGAGGGGTACGTCGACCTGCGGATGAGCCGCAACCTGGCGTCCACCGCCTCCGGCGCGACGATCACCGGCGACGGGGTCAACCTGGACCGGATCGCCGACGACACCGAGGCGACCAACTGGGCCTCCCTCGACGGGGTGGCCGGCAAGCAGGTCACCGTGGCGCTGCCCGGCGACGCGCCGCAGGTCGTGAAGCGGATCAACGTCAGCGCGATGCTGCGCCCGTCGATCACCGGCGACGCCGACCCGGGCAGCCAGAACTCGCTCAGCGCGCTGCGGTCGTTCGCGGTGTCGGCGTGCAACGCGAAGACCACCGACTGCGCGGATCCGGCGAACTGGCAGCGGATCCACACCAGCGCGGCGGACGCGTTCCCGGGCGGGGCCTACCGGGCGTACGTGCGGGACATCAACCTGCGCGAGTTCCCGGTGCCGACCACGCTGGCCACGCACCTGCGGCTGGAGGTTCTGGCCAGCCAGTGCACCGGCGGGCCGGACTACGCGGGCGAGCAGGACGACGACCCGGCGACCACCACCGACTGCGCGACCGCCAGCCCGGCGCGTACGCAGGTCCGGATCGCGGAGTTCCAGGCGTTCTCGAAGTGACCGTCCGTCGGGGCCGGTCGGCGCGCCCGGCGGCCCCCCCCGCCCCCCCCCCGCGCGGCCGGGCCCCCCCCGCGCCGGGCGCCGGGGCCCGGGCCGGGCCGCCCGCTGTCCGACGGGGGGGCCCATCCCACCCGCCGCCGCGCGGGTTCGACGCCGCCGCCACCCTGCCCGACGT
>NZ_JBFAVI010000218.1:0-9652 GCF_040679695.1 Micromonospora sp. NPDC052213 | reverse complement strand
GGGGGGGGGGGGGGGCGGGGGGGGGCGCGCCCGCGCGGCCCCGGGGGGGGGGCGGGGGGGGCGGGCCCGCGCCCGCCCGCCCACGGCCCGCTCCTCGGGCACGGCCGGCGGCGGCGACGGGCGCGGCGGCCGGGACACCGCCGGCGCGGGCGCTTTCGGGCACGGCGCCGGCGGCACCGCGCCGGACACGCCCGTCACGGCGGCGGTACGAGCGGTCGGGGCGGCCGCCACCGGGGCGGGCGCGCCGGCGGCGAGGAGGACGGCGGTCGCCGTGGCCGCCAGCAGCCGAACCTTCATGCCCCGCACCCTAGTCGGCACGGTCCGGGGGCCGGGCCGGCTTCCCGATGCCCCGGCGGCCGGCGTGGCGGCGGAAACCGTGGGGTCCGCCGGCGCGGGCGACCTCGGCGGCCCGGATTCCGGGACCATCGGCCCTGCCGCCGGGCGGGTCGGGCGCGGATGCTGGTAGCCGAAAGCGGTAGACGATCTTCCGGTTTGCGCGAGGGTCGCCGCCGCACGGACTGCCCCGCCCGGCGCACCGGCGCGCCACCCCACCCGGAAGGACACACGATGGAAGGCCACTCGCTGACCCGCCTCGCCGACGAACAGCTCGCCGCCGCCCGGGAGGCCGACAGCGGGCGCAGCGCCCACAACCTGCACCGCGGCCGGGACCGCCGGCTGCGGCAGACGCTGCTCGCGCTCCGGGGCGGCCGCTCGCTCGACGAGCACGACAGCCCGGGCGAGGCGACGCTGCAGGTGCTCCAAGGGCAGGTACGCCTCGTGGCCGGCGACGAGTCCTGGGAGGGCCACGCCGGCGACCTAGTGGTCGTCCCGCCCCGGCGGCACGCGCTGCACGCCGTGACGGACGCCGCCGTCCTGCTCACCGTGACGCCACGCCCGTGACCGCCGTCCCCGCCCGCCGTCGCCGCCCGGCCGGACCGCCCACGGCGACCGCCACCGGCCGCGCGCGGGCCGGGGGCCGGTCACCCGGCTGGCTGCCGCCGCAGCACGGCGCCTGGGCGATGCTGCTGCTGCCGTTCCTGGCGGCGGTGACCGTCACCGGCCCGCACCCGCTGCACCTGCCTCTGCTCGGGGCGGTGCTCGCCGCCTACCCGCTGTCGTACTTCGGGTTGCAGGCGGTCAAGACCGGCCGGTTCCGGCGGGTACGCCCACAGTTGGCCGCGTACGGCGTCGCCACCGCGCTCTGCGCCGCGCCGGTGCTGGCGGCCCGGCCGGCGGTCCTCGCGTACGCGCCGCTCTACGGCGTCCTGGCCGCCGTCAACGCCGGCTACGCGCGTCGGCGCCGGGACCGGGCGCTCGTCAACGACCTCGCCTTCGTGGCGCAGTGCGGGCTGCTCGGGTTCGTCGTCGCCACGGTCGCCGGGGTGCCGCCGGCCCGGGTGTCCGGCGCGACGGTGGTGGCGCTCGGCTACCTCGTCGGCACGATCCTGTACGTCAAGACGATGATCCGGGAGCGGGACAGCGGTCGGTACCGGTGGGCGTCCCGGACGTACCACGGCGTCGCCGCGCTCGCCGCGGCGCTCTGGGCGCCGACGCCGGTCGCCCTGGTCTTCGCGGCGCTGCTGGCCCGGGCCGTCGCGCTGCCCGGGCGCCGGCTCACGCCGAAGCAGGTGGGGCTGGTCGAGACGGCGTACACCCTGCTGGTGCTGGCGGCAGTGGCCTTCTGAACCGGATACCCGGCCGGTTGGTCCTGCGGCGGCAGGGCGACGGCGTCCGCGATCCGCAGATCCCCGCACGGCCGCCCGGGTGGGTACATTCGACCCCGATGGACATCGACGGTGCGGTCAGGCGCTTCCTCTTCCTCCTGGGTAGTTCACGCCCCGGTGGCAACACCGAACTCCTGGCCCGACGCGCGGCAGCCGCGCTGCCGGCCGGTGTCGAGCAACGCTGGCTCCGCCTGGCCGACCATCCACTGGCGCCGTTCCACGACATCCGACACGGCCAGTTCCCTCCCCCGCCGTCCGGCAACGAGGCGCTGCTGCTGACGGAGACCCTTGCCGCGACCGACCTGGTGATCGCCTCACCGGTCTACTGGTACAGCGTCAGCGCCCCGACCAAGCTCTACCTCGACCACTGGTCGACCTGGCTGCGGCTGCCCGGGGTCGATTTCCGGCCCCGCATGCGCGGCCGCACGATGTGGGCGATCAGCGCCCTCAGCGCCGAGGACCCGGCCAAGGCGGACCCGATGGTGAACAGCCTGTGGATGAGCGCCGACTACCTCGGCATGCGATGGGGCGGTGCGCTGCTCGGCCACGCCGACCGCCCCGGCGACGTGCTCGGCGACGCGACCGCACTCCGCGCCGCGGACGCCTTCTTCGCCTCGACGGCGCTCGGCGAGGCACGGGACGGGCGGGTCGCGGGGCGCGCGTCCGGCTGACCGCAGGTCGTGGCCAGGCCCCGGCCGGCCGTGGCTCTGATCTCCTACGACGACACCGACGCGGCCGCCTTCGCCGCCACCCGGGAACTGCCGCGCAGCGGGCTGGACCGGTGGCGGCACGCGGTGGGGCGGCACCTGCGGTCCCGTGCCGGGACGACCGTGCTCGACCTCGGCGCCGGCACGGGGGCGTGGGCCGGCGCCTTCACCGACTGGTACGGCGTCCGGGTGGTGGGCGTGGAGCCCGCCGGCGCGATGCGATCCCGCGCCGCCCATCGGCCGCTGCTCGCCGGCGACGCCTCGCGCTGCCGCTACGAGACTCCATGATGGACGCCGCGTGGCTGTCCACGATGATCCGTCACGTCACCGACCTGGACGCGGCGGCCCGCGAGCTGCGCCGAGGCGACCGGCCCGGTCGTCGACCACCTCGACCTGCTGGTGCTGCGCTGAGTCAGGCCGGCAGGGTCGGGTCGCGGTGCCGCAGGTAGTCGTACAGCGCCGCCGAGGCGCGCAGCCGCCGCAGGCTGCGCCGGTGCAGCTCCTGCTCCCGCCGGGCCAGCTCCGCGTGGACCCGTTGGGCGCTGCCGGTCGTGCGCATCTCGTCGAGCACGGCCGCGATGATGTCGAACGGGTACGCGCCCCGGCGCAGCAGCGCGACGACCTGCGCGGCACGCAGTTCGGCCTGGTCGTACACCCGGTAGCCGGTGCCGCGCTCGCGGACCGGCCGGACCAGGCCGCGGTGCTCCCACAGCCGTAGCTGGGAGGTGCGGACCCCGACCAGGTCGGCGACCGCGCCGATGCGCACCCCGCGCCGCGGCGCCGGCGGGGTCGCCGGCGGGCTGGTCACCACGGTCTCGAACGCGCCGAGCACCCGCCGGATGTCCGCCCGCTCGCGGTCCAGCTCGGCGTGGCCTCCGTCGAGCGCCGCCAGCGCCGCCGCCAGGTCGCCCCGGTGCACGGCGGCCATGATCTCCCGGGTACGCGCCCAGCCGTGGCCCTCGGCCATCCGGCGGGCCACCGCCAGCGCCCGGAGGTGGTCGGCGGTGAAGATGCGGTAGCCGGCGGGGGTGCGTTCGACCGGTGGCAGCACGCCCAGGTCGACGTAGTTGCGGACCTGCTGGACGGAGATCCCGGCGGTCGCGGCGAGGTCCACGGCCCGCAGCCGGCCACTGCCCTTCCGCGCGGTCACCACCGGGCCACCGTACCGCCCACCCACCGGCCGGAATTTCGTGCCCGCGGCATCGTCGTCGCGCCGGCGGCGGGGAAGGCCGCCCCGCCGGGCGGTCGACGCCACCGGGGGTGCACGGAAGGGCCCCTTCCTGTCCACGACTCGACAGGAAGGGGCCCCCTCGGACCGGGCCGGCGGGCTCAGCGCGTGAGCCGGTACAGCTCCCCGCCCCGGGCGTAGTACATGACGCCCGACGCGTCCATCGTCCACACGTCGCTGATGCCGGTGGCCAGCTTCTCGACCGAGAGCGTCTCGGGGTCCACGCAGGCGACGGTGGTCCGGAAGTTGCCGCACACCGCGCCGTCCGGCGCGACCGCCAGGTGGTCGCTACGCCAGACGTGGGTGACGTTCCAGTCGAAGGGCTCCACCTCGACGGTCCGGACCACGGTCCGGCTCACCGGGTCGAACTCGAAGAGCGTGCCGACCGTGGACCCCCAGATCCGGCCGTCCGGCGCCACGATCAGCCGGGTGATCGCCTTGGCGCCCGGAATGGCGGTACCCTCCCAGACCTTCGTCGCCGTCGCCGGGTCCCAGAGGAAGAGCTTCGCCTCCGTCTGGGTCGGCGCGATGCCGAGCCCACCCCAGATGCCGGTGCCACCCAGGATCAGGTTCCCGACGGTGGCCAGGGCGGTGACGCTCTGCTCCGGCACGACGTTGCGGTGCACCTCCTTCGCCCCGGTGGCCGGGTCGACGAGCGTCAGCGCCCCGCCGAGCTGGCCGTACTCGGGGATGGTGCCGAAGGCGATCCGGTTGCCGACCCCGGTGATGGCGAAGGGCCGGTCCTGGTGCTCGGTGCGGAGCGTCGCGAACTGCCGGGGGTTGGTACCGCGCACGACGGGCTTGGTCGGGTCGAGTTCGAGCAGGTTCGCGCCCGGGTACACGCCGGCGTAGATCTTGCCCTGGTAGGAGTGCAGGCCCTCGGCCTGGCCGAGCGCCCCGGCGTTCTCGCTGAAGGCGCCGGTCGCCGGGTCGTAGGAGGTGATGCCGCCGCTCGGGTAGGCGCTGGACCAGATCTTGCCGTCCGGGCCGGCCTCCACCGTCTGCAGCTGGGCGGGCAGCCCCTTGACCCCGGCGGAGACGACCTTCTTGGCGCCGGTCTGCGGGTTGTAGTAGGACAGGTTGCCGCTCAGGCTGATCGTGACGAGCGTCCTGCCGGGCCACGCCGGGTCGTCCAGGTGCGCCCAGCCGAATCCGCGGGCGGTGCCGAACCCGGTGAAGCTGGTCGGGGTGAGCGTCCGGGTGTCGAGGTTGTAGGCCATCAGGCGGCCGGCCGACGAGCCGAAGTAGACGTTCTTCTTCGCGTCCGGCGGGGAGAAGTTCAGGCCCGCGGCGGTACCGAGTTCGCCGATCCACCGGCCGGCCTTCAGGTCGTGGACGAGCACCTGGTTGCTGTTGGCGAGCCGGGCGAAGAGCGTGTGCTGGTGGACGTCGAGGTCGTAGACGAACTGCTCGCCGCGGTACTGCTCGGGCAGCGGGATCTCCCGCCGTTCGCCGGAGTCGACGTCGACCTCGACGAGCCGGGCCACCGTGCCCAGGCCGACGTAGATCTTGCCGTTGGCGACGCCGATGCTGCGCGCGTACTGCTCGCCCGGCCAGATCTGCCCGTAGTCGCGGACGGCACCCGTGCGGTGGTCGAACGAGTAGACCTTGCCGGTGGGGAAGGTGCCGACGAAGACCCGCTCCCCGTCGTTGGCCAGGCGCCACGTCGTGGTCTCCCCCGGCACCGGCGAGCCCAGGTCCTCCACGTGGTCCGCACCGGGCCGGTAGCGGAACAACTTGCTGTCGGCGCCGATGTACGCGGTGCCGTCCGGGGTGACGGTGCCGCCCCACGAACCGCCGGCGCCGGGCAGCGGCAGGGTCCGGACCACGGTCGCGGTGCGGGTGTCGATGACGTTGAGCGCGCCGGTGGTCCCGCGCGCCACGGCGTACGCGTAGTCGCCCGCGGACGTGGAGCCGAAGGTCGCACCGTAGATGGCCAGGTTGTGGTGCGGCACGCCGACCAGGGTCTCGGTCGGCGTGGCAGCCACGGCCGGGGTACCCGACACGGCGGTGGCGGCGACGAGGGTCGCCACGATGGCGACCGACGCCAGGCGGCGACGCTGCTGGAGAGGCATAGGCATCCCTTCTGTAATTTCGGCCATCACCGTAAATCTCGCCACATCGAAGGTCAACCACGGATCGCAGCGAGTCCGTGCACCGCAGCAGACCTCGGCGGCGGGCTCCCACTCAGGACGCCGGTTACGGTCCGTCCGTTATCCATCGGCGCCGGGTTGACGTGCCGCGTCCCACGTGGACCGCGCCCTCCGGACGCCAGCGCCACCCCCGCTTACACGTTATTTGAGACTTCCCGTACCTCTCTGGGCGTGGGAGGCAGGCCAACGCGGCAGAACCCTCCACACGCACGTCAATGAGACGATCGAAGGAAGCCGTCCCCGAAGACACACCCGGGCGGAACCCCGCCCACAATCTCGCGAAGGGTTCGCATGCAGCAGCCAGCACGGTCCGCCGCCGACAGCCACGACATGATCGAGGTACGCGGAGCCCGGGAGAACAACCTCGCGGCCGTCTCCGTCGACATCCCCAAACGTCGGCTGGCCGTCTTCACCGGCGTCTCCGGGTCGGGGAAGTCATCCCTGGTCTTCGGGACCATCGCCGCCGAGTCGCAACGCCTGATCAACGAGACCTACAGTGCCTTCCTCCAGTCGTTCATGCCGAGCCTGAGCCGGCCCGACGTCGACTCGCTGCGCAACCTGACCCCGGCCATCGTGGTCGACCAGGAGCGGATGGGCGCCAACTCCCGCTCCACGGTCGGCACCGCCACCGACGCGTACGCGATGCTGCGGATCGTGTTCAGCCGGCTCGGCACCCCGCACGTCGGCGGCGCCGGGGCGTTCAGCTTCAACCTGGCCGAGGGGATGTGCCCGACCTGCGAGGGCCTCGGCCGGGTCTCCGACCTCGACGTCAACGAGATGGTCGACGTCGAGCGGTCCCTCAACGACGGCGCAATCACGGTGCCCAACTTCGCCGTCGACTCCTGGTACTGGCAGACCATCGTCAACTCCGGCCTGTTCGACCCCGACGTCAAGCTCCAGGACTACACGCCCCAGCAGTGGGAGGACTTCCTCCACAAACCGGCCACCAAGATCAAGGTGGGCAGCAACAACTGGACGTACGAGGGCCTGGCGGTCAAGGTCCGCCGGCTCTACCTGGCCAAGGACCGCGAGTCGATGCAGCGGCACATCCGCGCGTTCGTCGACCGGGCGGTCACCTTCACCACCTGCGCCGCCTGCCGGGGCGCCCGGCTCAACGAGGCGGCGCTCTCCTCCCGGATCGCCGGACGCAACATCGCCGAGTGCTCGGCCATGCAGATCAGCGACCTGGCCGGGTTCGTCCGCGACATCGACGACCCGTCGGTCGCCCCGCTGGTCGGCAACCTGCGTGAGCTGCTCGACTCGCTCGTGGAGATCGGCCTCGGCTACCTCAGCCTCGACCGCGAATCCGCCACCCTCTCCGGCGGCGAGGCGCAGCGGGTGAAGATGGTCCGGCACCTCGGCTCCAGCCTCTCCGACGTCACGTACGTCTTCGACGAGCCGACCGTGGGCCTGCACCCGCACGACATCGCCCGGATGAACGACCTCCTGCTGCGCCTGCGCGACAAGGGCAACACGGTCCTGGTCGTCGAGCACAAGCCGGAGACCATCGCGATCGCCGACCACGTGGTCGACCTCGGGCCGGGGGCGGGCGCCGCCGGCGGCCAGGTCTGCTACACCGGGGACGTGCCGGGCCTGCGCCGCTCCGACACCCTCACCGGCCGCCACCTCGACCACCGGGTCCGCCTCCGCGAGCACGTACGCCGGCCGTCCGGCCACCTGTCGATCCGCGGTGCCGACCTGCACAACCTGCGGGACGTCAGCGTCGACATCCCGCTCGGGGTGCTGACAGTCGTCACCGGCGTGGCCGGCTCCGGGAAGAGCTCGCTGATCCACGGCTCGCTGCACCGCCGCGACGGCGTGGTGGTCGTCGACCAGACCCCGATCCGGGGTTCCCGGCGCAGCAACCCGGCCACCTACACGGGCCTGCTGGACCCGGTCCGGACGGCCTTCGCCAAGGCCAACGGGGTCAAGGCGGCCCTGTTCAGCGCCAACTCCGAGGGCGCCTGCCCCACCTGCAAGGGCATCGGCCTGGTCTACACCGACCTGGCGATGATGGCCGGCGTCGCCTCCGTCTGCGAGCAGTGCGACGGCCGGCGCTTCACCGACGAGGTGCTCACCTACCGGCTGCGCGGGAAGAACATCAGCGAGGTGCTCGCCATGTCGGCCACGGAGGCCCGGGACTTCTTCCCCAGCGGCTCGGCCCGGGTGATCCTCGACCGGCTGGTCGACGTCGGGCTCAGCTACCTCACCCTGGGGCAGCCGCTCAACACCCTCTCCGGCGGCGAGCGGCAGCGGCTCAAGCTGGCCATCCACATGGCCGACAGCGCGAGCACCTACGTGCTGGACGAGCCGACCACCGGCCTGCACCTCGCCGACGTGGACCAGTTGCTCGCGCTCCTGGACCGGCTCGTCGACGCCGGCAACACGGTCATCGTCATCGAGCACCACCAGGCGGTCATGGCGCACGCCGACTGGCTGATCGACCTCGGGCCCGGGGCGGGGCACGACGGCGGCCGGATCGTGTTCACCGGCACCCCGGCCGATCTGGTCGCCCACGGCGACACCCTGACCGCCCGCCACCTGCGCGAGTACGTCGGCCGCTGAGAAAGCGACGCGCCCTGGTCCCGGTGCCGCAGACGCCGGGACCAGGGCAGCCACGCGGCACGGGAACGCTCAGCGGCCGGGCACCGGGACGGCCCGGACGGACGGGGCCGCCAGCCGGCGCACCCAGCGCCGCAGCGGCGGCACCGAGGCGGCGACGGGGGTGAGCAGCCCGACGGTGATCAGCAGGGCGTCGAGGAAGAGCGTGGCGAGCACGACGAGCACGGCCAGCGACGCGACCGTGCGGGCGATCGTCGGCACCGGGCGCGCGGCGGCGCGGTGCACACCGTGGTAGTGGACAAGGGTGCGGGGTGGGGCCATGGTGCTGGTACCTGCCTCAAGGTTCGGACGAGGTGCCCCTCTTACCCACCGTGAGCTCCGCAAACCTCGCCGATGACACGAACCACAACAAGGTGGCCGGCCGTGCGCGCCACGATCGCCCCGGATCAGGCGAGGCGGCGCAGCCAGCGACGCTGCCAGGGGGTCTCCACCGCCCGCGGCCGGTAGGCGGCGCGCACCCAGTCCACGGCCCGCTCCGGCGGCAGCCCGTCCAGGATCGCCAAACCGGCCAGCGCCGTACCCGTGCGTCCGGTGCCGCCCTTGCAGGCCACCTCCACCCGTTCGCCGGCGCGGGCCCGACGCAGCGCCTCTGTCAACGCGTCGACCGCGTCCGCCCGGTCCAACGGGATCCAGAAGTCCGGCCACCGGATCCGCCGGTGCGGCCACGCCGGCGCCGGCCCAGGCGCCAACAACAGGGCGAAGTCCGCAGACGAGGCCACGTCGGCGACGCGGCGCCCGCGCACCGCCGCGCCACTCGGCAGTACGACCACACCCGGCTGGTCGCGCCACTCCCGCTGCACATCCACCGGCCCATTCTGCTTCCACCGCGCCCACTCCCCCGCCCCGCCTCGCAGCACGCGAGGTCGTGGCGGCGTCGACCCGCACAGGTCCGCCACCGTGGCCCGCCACGGGGACGAGCGCGGACACGAGACAGCGCCGCCCCCGGCCGGATCGGCACGGGGGCGGCGCTGGGCGTCGGTGTGCAGGTCGCCTCTCGGCGCGTGGCGCGACGCGGCTCCAGCCGAACGGTATTCCGCGAAGGCAATTCAGGTGAGGCCCGGGGACACTGGGCACACCGACACCTCATTCAACCAGCCGACGGCCGTCGGTGTTCCCGCACCTGCCGTACTTTCCGGCCGGCCGGCTGTCGGCTGGTGGAGATGTGCCGCTGGCCGGCGCCCGTGTCGGGTGCCGGCCAGCGATCCCCCTTGTGGTGAA
>NZ_JBFAVI010000217.1:0-9830 GCF_040679695.1 Micromonospora sp. NPDC052213 | reverse complement strand
GCCCACCCGGGGCGGACTGGCTTGATCCCTCCGTGGGCACGGTCGGCCGCAGCCCCGTCCCGGAGACCTCCGCCCAGTCGCGCCGGCCACGCGGCTGCTCGGCAACCGCAGGCTGGACGGCTGCGGTCAGTGTGGCGGCTGCCTCCTCGGGATCGTCGGCGCGCATGATCGCGCCGAGCACCGCCACGCCCACCGATCCGGCCGTCACGCAGGCGTGTACCTGTTCGACGGTCTCCACCCCACCCAGCGCCAGGATCGGCACCGGGCTGGCCTCGACCAGCTCCCGCAGCCCGTCGGGGCGCAGGGGTGGGCCGTAGCCGGGCTTGGTGCTGGTCGGGTAGACGGGCGAGAGGGTGGCATAGTCCTCGGTGGTCAGTCGGGTCAGCTCGGCCCGGCTGTGACAGGAGCGGCCGACCAGGCCGAGGCGCGGCGGCGGGTACGGGCCGGCCGACGGCAGGTGCACCGCGTCCCCGTCGAGCGGGTCCGGGCCGGCCACCACCAGCGTGCCGCCGACCTCGGCGAGGATCGCACGCAGCTCGACGGCGAGATCGGCGCGCTCGGCCCGGGGCAGGTCCCGCTCCCGCAGCACCACCCACCGCACTCCCCCGGCGACGGCCCGCGCGACGACCTCGGCCAGTGGCCGCCGCGCCTGCCACCGGTCGGTCAGCACGACGACGCCGGACGGCCCACGCGGGATCTTGGTGGGAGACGGCCCCGCCAAGGGCGCTTCCGTACCAGGATCCGCCGGAACGGGACCGGTGCGGGTCACAGGTCCGGCCGTCCGTCGTCGGGGGTGGATGCCAGGGCGTGGAAGCGGCGGGCGATCCGGCCCGCCCCGTACGCGAGCCGCCCCGCCTCGACCGCGTACCGCATCGCGGTGGCCATCGCCACCGGGTCGGCGGCCCGGGTGACCGCGCTGGCCAGCAGCACCGCGTCGCAGCCCAGCTCCATCGCCAGCGCCGCGTCGGAGGCGGTGCCGATGCCGGCGTCCAGGATCACCGGCACGTCGACGCTCTGCCGGATCAGCCGGATGTGGTGCGGGTTCGACACGCCCAGGCCGGAGCCGATCGGCGCGCCCGCCGGCATCACCGCGGCGCAGCCGACGTCGGCCAGCCGCCGCGCCAGAATCGGGTCGTCCGACGTGTACGGCAGCACCACGAACCCGTCCGCGACGAGTTCCTCGGCGGCGCGCAGCAGCTCCACCCCGTCGGGCAGCAGCGTGCGCTCGTCGCCGATCACCTCCAGCTTCACCCAGTCGGTGCCGAACGCCTCCCGGGCCAGGTGGGCCACCTTGACCGCCTCGCCCGCCGTGTAGCAGCCGGCGGTGTTCGGCAGCAGCCGCACCCCGCACCGGTCGAGCAGGTCCAGCAGCCCGCCGGCGGTGCCGGGGACGGTGTCGACGCGGCGCAGGGCCAGGGTGACCAGTTCGGTGCCGGAGGCGCGGATCGCGTCCTCCAGCACGCGCAGGTTGGCCGCGCCGCCGGTGCCGAGGATCAGCCGGGACGTGAGGCGCACGCCGCCCAGGTCGAGGCTCACCGCGTCACCCGCCCTGGGCGGCGCTGAGCACCTCGACCCGGTCGCCGTCGCGCAGCACGGTCGCCGGCCAGCCGGTACGCGGCACGACCTCCCCGTTGACCGCGACGGCGAGGCCGCGCTGCTGGTCGGTGACCGCGCGGACCAGGTCCGCCACGGTCGAGCCGCCGGGCAGGCTGCGCCCGGCGCCGTTCACCGTCAGTTCCACGTGTGCTCCTCCTCGGGTGCGAAGGCGCCGGAGCGGCCGTCGGCGTCAGTGCCGGCCGGGTCGGCGGTGGCGGCCGGCGCGAACCGGTCCGGGGCGAAGGGGGCGAGCAGCGGGTCCGCCGTACCGGTGACGACCAGCTCGGCGATCAGGTCGGCGGTGAGGGGGGTGAGCACGATGCCGTGCCGGTGGTGACCGGTCGCGGCGAGCACGCCCGGCCGGCCGGGCAGCGGGCCGAGGATCGGGGCGTTGTCCGGGGTGCCGGGGCGCAGGCCGGCGAGGGTCTCGACGAGGTCGTACTCGGCCAGCTCCGGCAGCAGGTCGACGGCGGCGCGGAGCAGGCGCAGCACCGCCCCGGCGGAGACGTCGGTGTCGGCGCGCTCCTCGACGGTGGCGCCCACCACCACCTCCCCGCCGTCGCGGGGCACGAGGTAGACGTGCTCGCCGTCGGCGTACCCCCGGATGACGTGCCGGAAGCCCGGCGCGCCGCCGCCGGGCGCGCGGAGCCGTAGCACCTGGCCCTTCACCGGCCGCACCGGCAGCCCGGTCAGGGCCGCCGCCCCGCAGCCGGCCGCCACCACCGTGACGCGCGCGTCCACGTCGGAGAGCCGGCGCACGGCGGCGGGCACCAGCGTGGCGCCGGCCCGTTCGGCGGCCGTGCGCAGCGCCGGCACCAGCCGGCGCGGGTCGACCTGGTGGTCGGTGGCGGCGAGCGCGCCGCCGCGCACCCGGGGCGCCAACGCCGGCTCGCGGTCCCGCAGCGCCGAGGGGCGCAACGGCGTCACCGGCAGCCCGAGACCCTGCTGGTACGCCCACAGCCGGCGCGCCTCGGCCAGGTCGTCGGCGGTGAGCCCGACCATCAGCGTGCCCTCGGTCCGGTAGCCGACGTCCACGCCGGCGGCGGCGGTCAGCTCGGCGGCGAAGGCCGGCCAGCGGGCGGCGGAGGCGGCCAGCAGCCGCGTCAGCTCGTGCTCGCCGAAGTACGCCTCGGCGACCGGGGCGAGCATCCCGGCGGCGACGTGCGACGCGCCGGACCCGGGGGCGGGGTCGTGCACGGCGACCCGGAGGCCGCGCGCCGCGCAGCGCCAGGCGATCGCCAGCCCGACCGGTCCCGCCCCCACCACGGCGACGTCCGGCCGGCTCAGCACCCCAGCGCTCCCAGCAGCTCCGCCGTCGCCCGGGCCGGATCGGCCGCCCCGGACAGCGCCCCCACCACCGCCACCCCGTACGCCCCGGCGGCCAGCAGCGCGGGCGCGTTCGCGGCGGTCACCCCGCCGATCGCGACCACCGGCACGTCCACGGCGGCGGTGACGGCGCGTACCCCGGCCGGCCCGATCGGCGCCGGCAGGCCGGTCTTGGTGCTCGTGGCGTGGCAGGGACCCACGCCCAGGTAGCTGGCCCCGGCGGCGACCGCCTCGGCGGCCGTCCCCGGATCGCGGGCGGTGGCCCCGAGCACGGCGGTCGCGCCGAGCACCCGGCGGGCCGCCCCGACCGGCAGGTCCGCCGCGCCGACGTGCCCGCCGGCGGCGCCCACCGCCAGCGCCACGTGCAGCCGGTCGTTGACGAGGCAGGGGACGTCGTACGGCGCGCAGAGCGCGACCACCCGGCGAGCCAGGTCGTACGCCTCCCGGTCGGTGGCGTCGTCGGTGACGCGGACCTGCACGACCAGCTCGGCGCGGGCCACCGGGAGGGCGGCCCGCAGCACGGCCAGCGGATTCCGCCCGGGTCGGGTGTCGGTGATCAGATGCAGTCGCCCAAGGGACGGCACGGCAACACTCCTCCCTGCGCCGGCATTACCCGGATCAGGTTCGACGGTCGGGGGCTCTCAGCCCCCCTCTCAGCCCGGTGCACCGGGCTCCCGTGGGTCACTTGCGCGTGTCACCGTACGACGGATCGCCGGATCCGCCAAGGGCAGGACGCGGATTTCACACCGACCGTCCGAAGCCGACGACCGGGGCGGCGCGTGACGACGCGGTCACGCCATGCTGTCCGGATGCCCTCCCCCGCCCGAGTTCCCCCACGCCTGGCGTTTCGCCCCTTCCTGGGCAGTGCCGCCGTCGCCGACGGCCTGGTCACCTGGACGATGCTGCGCGGGCGGTCCTGGCGGCGGCTCCTCCCCGACGTCCACGTGCACCGGGACGGCTACCGGGTGGACGACCACCGGATGTGGTGCGACGCGGTCGCGCTGGCGCTACCGACCGGCGGGGTGATCGCCGGCCGCAGCGCCGCGTACCTCTGGGGCGTCGACCTTCTCGACCGGGACACGCCGGTCGCCGTGCTGCTGCCGCGCGCCGCGCGGATGCGCGCGCACCCGCGGCTGCGGGTGACCCGGTCGGCGGTGCCGGAGTCCGACCGCACCCGCTTCGGCAGGTTGCCCGTCACCACTGCCCTGCGCACCGCCTTCGACCTGGGCCGCCAGGCCCCCCGGGAGGAGGCCCTGGTCGCCGTCGACGCGCTGCTGCACCGCCGGGTGGTGAAGCTGCCCACGTTGCGCGCATACGCCGACGCGAGGCCCGGCTGGCCCGGCCTGCCCTTACTGCGAGAGGTGCTGGCGCTGGCGGAGCCGCTGGCCGAGTCGCCGATGGAGACCCGCCTCCGGCTGCTCCTGCTCGACGCGGGGCTGCCGCCCGCGACCGCTCAGCACGACGTGCGCGACGCCGCGGGCCGCCTCGTCGGCCGGGTGGACCTGGCGTGGCCGGGGCTGCGCGTCGCGGTGGAGTACGACGGCGACCACCACCGCGAACGCACCCACTTCCGACAGGACGTCGCCCGCCTCAACGCCCTGCGCGCGGTGGGCTGGGTCGTCCTCCGCTTCACCGCCGACGACGTGCTCCGGCACCCCGACCGTACCGTCGCCCTGGTCGCCCAGGCCCTCCGCGAGCGCCACCCCGCCCCCTGACCCGCCCGCCCCTGACCCGGCCCGCTCCCCACGCCGACGCCCTCCCGGCTCCTGACCGGCGCGCTGGCGCGCCAGAGCGGCGGAAAACCATGGTGTGCATCTTCCGCCTCCCCCGTGACACCCACGACGTTCCACCCGCTGAGCATCAGGCACGCGTCGGGCCGCCGCCGCGCACGGCCGGCGGCACGCCGTGCGCGATGCGACCCGACGCTCGGTGGAACGTGGTGGGTGTCTGCGGGGCCGGGTGACACCCATGGCGTTCCACCGAGCCCGCGCGGCGCGAGGCGGGCGCGGTGACGGATGGACGGCACCGCACCGGCATCGCGACGCGGTGCCCGGGGCGGTGCCGGGGTGGGTCAGAGGATGGCGCGGAGGGCGTCGACGTCCTCGTCGGTGGGCTGCCAGGCGCCCGCCTCCGCGTTGGAGCGCACCTGCTCGGGCGTGGTGGCGCCGGCGATGACCGAGGTCACCGCCGGCAGGGCGGCCAGCCCGCCGATGGCCACCTGGAGCATCGACAGTCCCCGCTCGTTCGCGTACGCCTCGATCGCCTCGATGGTGTCCCAGTCGGCGGCGGCGAGGCGCTGGGCGTACCGGCCGCCTCCGGCGAGGCGGCTGCCGGCGGGCGGGGCCTGGTCGCGCTTGTACTTGCCGGTCAGCAGCCCGTTGGCCAGCGGGAAGAACGGCAGCAGCCCGAGGCCGAACCGCTCGCAGGCCGGCACCACCTCGGCCTCGACGGAGCGTTCCAGCAGGCTGTAGTGGTTCTGCGCGCTGATGAACCGGGACCGGCCGTTGGACGACGCCACCCAGTCCGCGTCGGCGATCTGCCACCCGGCGAAGTTGGAGTTGCCCAGGTAGCGCACCTTGCCGGCGCGGACCAGGTCGTCCAGCGCGGCGAGGGTCTCGTCGATCGGGGTGCCCGGGTCGGGCTCGTGCATCTGGTACAGGTCGATGTGGTCGGTGCCGAGCCGGCGCAGCGACGCCTCCACGGCGCGGGCGATGTAGCGCCGCGCGCCCCGGGCGCCGAAGTCGGGGCCGTTGAGGCCGTGCATGTCCATGCCGAACTTGGTGGCCACCACCACGTCGCCGCGGCGGCCCTTGAGCGCCTGGCCCAGCATCTCCTCGGAGGCGCCCTGCGGCTCACCGTAGATGTCGGCGGTGTCGAAGAAATTGATCCCGGCGTCCAGCGCGGCGTCGACCACCGCCCGGGTCCCGTCGAGGTCGAGCTTGCGGCCGAAGTTGTTGCAGCCGATGCCGACGACGGACACCACGAGCCCGGAGTCGCCCAACCGGCGGTAGATCATGTCAGTCACGAGATCCACCCTATGCCGGCCGGTCCGCCGCCCGGGGACGCCTCAGCCAACGTCCCAGACCGGCTCGGGGGTCTCCACCACCTCGTTGTCGCCGCGGAAGAGGACGAACCGGTCGAACGAGCGGGTGAACCAGCGGTCGTGGGTCACCGCGACCACAGTCCCCTCGAACGCGGTCAGTCCGGCCTCCAGCGCCTCCGCCGACGCCAGGTCGAGGTTGTCGGTGGGCTCGTCGAGCAGCAGCAGCGTCGCGCCGGACAGTTCCAGCAGCAGCACCAGGAACCGCGCCTGCTGCCCGCCGGAGAGGGTGCCGAAGCGCTGGTCGCCCTGCCCCGCCAGTTCGTAGCGGGACAGCGCCGCCATCGCCGCGTGCCGGTCCATGCCGGCCCGGTGGTCGTCCCCCCGCCAGAGGATCTCCACGAGGGTCTTCGCCATCAGCTCCGGCCGGTCGTGGGTCTGCGAGAAGTGCCCGGGGCGCACCCGCGCGCCGAGCCGGGCCACCCCGTCGTGCGCGACCGGCGCGAGTGCCGCCGCGCCGTCGACCGGGCCGTTGGCCGGGTCGGGGTCGCTGCCGCCGCGGGCGAGCAGCCGGAGGAAGTGCGACTTCCCCGTGCCGTTGGCGCCGAGCACCGCGACCCGGTCGCCGTACCAGATCTCCAGGTCGAACGGGTAGGTCAGGCCGTCGAGTTCCAGCTGCTCGCAGACCACCGCGCGTTTGCCGGTCCGCCCGCCGGTCAGGCGCATCCGGATGTCCTGGTCCTTCGGCGGTACGGGCGGCGGCCCGGCCTCCTCGAACTTGCGCAACCGGGTCTGCGCGGCCTGGTAACGCGAGGCCATCCCGTCGTTGTACGCGGCCTTCTGCTTGTACATCAGCATCAGCTCGCGCAGCTTCTGGTGTTCCTCGTCCCAGCGTTTGCGCAGCTCGTCGAGGCGGGCGTGCCGGGCCACGCGGGCGGAGTGCCAGCTCGCGAAGCCGCCGGGGTGCACCCAGGCGCTGCCGCCCTCCACGGCGACGACCCGGTCGGCGGTGTGCGCCAGCAACTCCCGGTCGTGCGAGACGTAGAGCACCGACTTGGCCGACTCGCGCAGCCGCCCCTCCAGCCAGCGCTTGCCCGGCACGTCGAGGAAGTTGTCCGGCTCGTCGAGGAGCAGCACCTCGTCGGGGCCGCGCAGCAGCAGTTCGAGGGCGAAGCGCTTCTGCTGGCCGCCGGAGAGGGTCCGGACGGGTCGCTCCCGAGCGCCGTCCCACGGCAGGCCGAGCACGATGGTGGCGACGGTGTCGAAGAGCACCTCGGCGTCGTACCCACCGGCCTCGCCCCAGGCCGCGAGCGCGTCTGCGTACGCCAGCTGGGCCTTGCCGGCGGCGGTGCTGTACTTGCCGCGGACCTCGGCCGCCCGCATGGCCGCCTCGGTCTCGGCGAGCCGGCGGCCGGCGTCGCGCAGCGCCGGCGGGGCGAGCGACAGCGCCAGGTCGGCCAGTGTGGACTCGTCGCCGATCATGCCGATGAACTGGCGCATCACGCCCAGCCCGCCGGCCCGCGCGATCGCGCCGGTCTTCACCGGCAGGTCGCCGGCGACCATCCGCAGCAGCGTCGTCTTGCCGGCGCCGTTCGGCCCGACCAGGGCCACCTTGGCGCCCTCACCGACCCGGAACGAGACGTCGGTGAAGAGTTCCCGTCCGTCGGGGAGGAGATGCCCGACGGCTGCCACGTCCACGTATCCCACGCCGGCATCCTGCCCGAGCACCCGCCGGGCGGCCCAACCAATTACCGGGTGACGCGCAGCACCCGGTAGCCCTTCTGGCTGGCGTGCCGCTCGACCTGCCAGCCCTGGTCGGCCAGCCAGCGGTGCAACGAGTCGCCGCCGAGGTGGCGGGCGACCACCAGCCAGGCGACGCCGTCCGGGGCGAGCCGGGGCAGCCAGCGCAGCAGCATCCGGTGCAGCTCGTCCTTGCCGACCCGGATCGGCGGGTTGGACCAGAGCTGGGCGAACGTCACGTCGGCGGGCACGTCGTCCGGCGCGGCGACGCGTACCCGGTCGGCCGCGCCGACCCGCGCCGCGTTGGCGGCGGTCAGCTCCCGGGCCCGCTCGTTGACGTCGACGGCCCAGACGGTCGCCGACGGCGCCGAGGCGGCCAGCACGCAGGTGATCGGCCCGAAGCCACAGCCGAGGTCGAGCAGTGCGCCGGCCGTGTCGGCGGGCGGCAGCTCCGCCTTGCGCAGCAGCACCGCCGTGCCGGGGTCGAGGCGGGCGGCGGAGAAGACCCCACCGGAGGAGGTCAGGGTGTAGTCGCGGCCGGCGACGGCGAATTCGACCTCACGCGGGTGGGCGGCAGTCGCGGGTTCAGCGGTGAAGTAGTGGTCGCCGGTCACGCCGGCAATTCTCGCACCGCCCTCGCCACCGGCCGGTCCGGGGCCGAGGAGCGGACACAGCACGACACGAAACAGTCAGGCACCCAATTTCCCGTTATTACCCCCTAAAGGGGCAATGCCTCCTACCCTGGGCGACATGGTGTATCGGTACGAGTCCGATGAGGAAGCATTCATGGAGTACCCGGAGCCCCGGTCCGGCCGCTCGGTGCTCGGTGCCGGGCCGCCGGCCGGCCCCTCCCCGTCCCGCTTCCCGACGCCGTCGCTGCCCCGGCCCAACCGGGTCGCGCCGCCCCCCGCCGAGCCGGAGCCGGTCCGCGCCTCGGCCCCGGTGTCCCCCGCGCAGCACGCGCCGGCACCACAGGCGCCGCAGACGCCGCCACCAGCGCCGCACACCCCGCCAGTGCCACAGGCAGAGGTACCGCCCGACCCGCAGGCCCTGCCAGCCCCACCGGCCCCGCAGGTCGCGCCCGCCCCACCGGCTCCTCAGGTCGCGCCCGCCCCACCGGCTCCGCAGGCCCCGCAGGTCGCGCAGGCCCCGCAGGCGCGGCCGGACGTGCAGGTGTCGCCGGCACCGGCCGAGCCGGCCGTAGCGACCGATACGCTCGTGGCCACCGAGGCACCCGTGGCGGTCGAGGCACCCGTGGCCGCCGAGCGCCCCGTGCCGCAGCGGGGCGGGGGCGGCCGGCTGTGGCAGGTGCTGGTCGGCGGCGCGGCCGTGCTCGTGCTGCTCGCGCTCTGCGGCCTCGGCGCCGCCGCCCTGCTGGTCGAGCGCGACCAGACGCCGCAGACCACGCCCACCGGCCAGCCCCAGGTGGCCGAGTCGGCCGAGGCCGGGGCGCACGACCTCGACTCCCGGGACACCGACCAGGCGCCGCTGACGGCCAAGGAGCTGTTCCCCGGCACGCAGCTCGTCGTCGCCGACGGGCAGCCCGCGTACCGGGTGCTGAAGACCCACTCCAGCGCCAGCTGCGCGGTCGCGGCCACCGGGGAGGTCGCCGACCTGCTGGTCCGGCTCGGCTGCAACCAGGTGGTCCGGGCCACTCTGCGCACGCCCGACGGCGACCACCTGGTGACCGCCGGCCTGTTCAACCTGACCGATCACGCCAGCGCCGAACGCGCCCGCGACCGGATCCGGCAGATGCTCGACGAGCGGCAGGGCCGGTTCCGGGGCATGCCGGCCGACAACGGCACCGAGGCGATCGCCACCGCGCCGGCTCGGGTCGGCTGGCAGGTACGCGGCCACTATCTCGCGTACGCGGTGGTCGTCCGCGCCGACGGCGGGACGATCAGGTCGGGTGACACGAAGGCCAGAGAGATCCTCTTCGACATGATCGAGCTGCACCTCAACCAGGGTGTGCTGGAGCGCCGGGCGGACGGTGGGACGGCCGGCCAGCCGACCGACGAGGGCGCGGACCGCACCGGCACGCAGGACGGGAGCAAACTGCCGGGCGAGTGACGAACCCCGGGGTGTGGACGGCCGCGAGGTCCTTCGGCGGGGTGGTCTTCAGCTGGAA
>NZ_JBFAVI010000216.1:0-9937 GCF_040679695.1 Micromonospora sp. NPDC052213 | reverse complement strand
CAGCTTGCCGTCGCGTCCCCGCCGCCGGCGGCCAGGACCGCGGCGAGCGGGTTGCGGCCGTGCCGGAGGCTGTCCACCAGCATCGGCGCCGCGCCCAGCAGCAGCGCGCCCGCCACGACCAGCCCCGCCCGACCGGCCAGTTCCCGCCGCCGCCACACCACCAGCACGGTGCCGGTCCCGAGGACGTACGGCAGCAGCAGCGGGTCGGCCCAGAGCATCAGCCCGGACACCAGCGCCCAGGCCGCCCAGCGGGGCAGCCGCCGACCCGCTCCGTCGGCGCAGAGCGCAACGGTGAGCAGGGCGAGCGCCACCCCGGCCGGGTTCATCTCGGGGTAGCCGCCCCCGGCGATGAGCTGGTTCTTGACCACCCGGTCGGAGCCGAGCGCGAGGAAGCCGACGACCAGCAGGGCGAACCAGGGGTCGCCGCCGAGCCGACGGGTGAGCCGCCAGGACAGGGCGAGGAACAACGCGTACAGCGCGAGGGTGGGCAGCCGCAGCGCAAGCACCGATGGCCCGGTGAGCGCGACCAGCGGCGCGGCCAGGTACGCCTCGAGCGTGCCCATGTAGGCCTGCCCGTAGAACCAGATCGGGAATTCCTCCCCGCGGGCGATGTGCAGGGCGGCCAGCCCCATGGTCGCCTCGTCGCTGTTGGTGGGCGGGGCGTCGGCGAGCAGCAGCGCCAGCCGGTACCCGACCCCGACCAGCCCGACGAGCAGGGCAAGCAGCACCGGCAGCCGGGGACGCCGGGGCGTACGTGGCCGGGCGCGGTCGCGTGGCTCCTGGCGTGCCGTGGCGGTCATGCCTGCGATCATGGCATCCGGGCGGCTGGCGGCCCGTAGCCCGGCCTCGGACAGCGGCGATGCTGGTGCCGAAACCTCGTCCGTCCTGCTCATGGCCGTGTGATCGCTGAGATGAGAACGCGGATCTTCTCCGATCAGACGTCGCTTCCTATTTCAGGATCCACGACGCGCCCAGCCCCTGGCAAAGGGTCGAGGCTAGGCTGGGGCCGACGTATTGTCGCCACCGTGGAGATTCCCGTGAAGCTCTCGATCCTCATGCCGGTCTACAACGAGGAAGAACGCATCGCGGATGCTCTCAAGCAGGCGTTGGCGGTCGACTATCCGTGTGAGATCGAGTTGGTCGTGGTCGACGACGGCAGTCGGGACGGTACGGGTGAGATTCTCGGCCGGGCCGACGACGCGCGTCTGCGGGTCGTCACCCATCAGCGCAACGCTGGTAAGGGTGCGGCCATCAGGACGGCGGTCGACAATGCGGAGGGCGACTACATGGTCATCCTCGATGCTGACCTGGAGTACGACCCGCAGGACATTCCCAAGTTGCTCGATCCGGTGCTCGACGGGCGGGCCACGGTCGTCTACGGCAATCGCACCTTCGGTAGTCACAGTGCCTACAGTTTCTGGTACGTGATGGGCAACAAGGGCGTCACGATGGCCGCGAACGTGTTGTTCAACTCCTACATCGGTGATCTGGAGACCTGTTTCAAGCTGATGCCGGTCGACCTGTACCGCTCGCTCGACGTCCGTTCGCGGGGGTTCGGGATGGAGGCGGAGGTGACCGGTAAGTTGCTGCGTCGTCGGATCCGTCCGTACGAGGTGCCGATCAGCTACCGGGCGCGGGGCCGTGAGGAGGGCAAGAAGATCACGTGGAAGGACGGTGTCGAGGCGCTCTGGATCCTCGGCCGCGAGCGCACCCGCCGCCGTCCTTTCGGCGCCCCGACCCGCTGACCCGCCGCCGGGACCTGCCCCGCGGCGGGTCGTCGCGGGCTCAGCGGCCGGCCGGCGCCAGCGCCGACTCCAGGAACCCGCCGACCGAGCGGCGCAGCCCGGCGGCGTCCAGCCCGTGCCACCGGGTGTGGTCCTCGGCCGATCCGTAGCGGCGCAGTTCCTCGCGCCCGACGCCGAGCGCCAGCAGCCGGTGCGGCCGGTCGGCCAGCGCCGCCGACACCACCCGCGCCGACGTCCCGGCCAGGTAGGGCTCGACCAGGATCACCTCCGTGCCGGCCAGTGCCCGCAGCCCCGCGGTGTCGAACGGCCGGGGCCGGTGGGTGTACGCCACCGTGACGCCCAGGTCGGCCGCCGCGGCGAGCGACGCGTCCAGCACCGGGCCGACCGCGACCAGCAGCGGGGCGCCCGGCCCCGCGTCCCGGAGCACGCGCAGAGCGCCGTCGCCGCCGTACGGCCGGTCGTTGTGCTGGGTGGAGAGCCGCAGGTACGCCGAGCCGTCGGCGGCCACCGCGTCCCGCAGCAGCGCCGGCACCTCGTCGGGGTGGCCGGGGACGTGCACGGTCCAGCCGTGCAGGGTGTCGATCAGCGAGACGTCCGCCGGCGAGAGGTGGGTGCGCCCGGCGGCCGCCCGGTCGTACGACGCGCCGACGCTGACCAGCACCGCGCCCACACCCTGGTGGTCGAGGTCCAACTTGAGCTGCTCGTACGCGCGCTCGACCAGGAACGGGGCGTAGCTGTGCGCGATCGGCCGCAGCCCGGTCAGCGCCAGCCCGCCGGCCACGCCCACCATCAACTGCTCGCGGATCCCGACGTTGAGCACCCGGTCCGGGTGCCGCCGCGCGGCCGGGGCGAACGCGGCGGCGGAGATGTCCGCCAGCACCAGCGCCGTACGCGGATCGTCCGCGAGCAGCGCGGTGGTGGTGTCGACGAAACGGTCCCGCACGGTCACTCCCCCTGGTCGACGACCGCGACGACGACGTGCGGCCGGTGGTTGTCCTGCCCGGTCAGGGCGGTGTGCAGGGCGTCGTGGTTCCGCCCGTCGACGGTGGCGGCGGTCCAGCCGTTGACGGTGAACCGGGCCGCGGCGCCGCCCGGCCAGCCGTGCGTGGCGGAGCCGTTGTCGATCACGATCGCGGTCAGGTTGCCCAACCCGGTCGCGCCCGCGTACGCGATCGCCTCGTGGTTGGAGCCCTCGTCCAGCTCCGCGTCGCCGAGCAGCACGAAGACCCGGGGCGTGAGCAGGCCCTGGGCGCGCAGGCCGAGCGCGGTGCCCACGCCGAGCCCGAGCCCGTGGCCGAGGGACCCGGAGCCGATCTCCACCCCGGGCACCAGCATCCGGTCGGGGTGGTCGCCGAGCCGGCTCCCCGGGCCACCCTGATCGTCCAGCCAGTCGGCGGGGACGAAGCCCTTCGCGGCGAGCACGGCGTAGTAGCCGGCGACGGCGTGCCCCTTGGAGAGCAGGAACCGGTCCCGCTCCGGCGCGTCGACGGTCTCCGGGGTGATCCGCAGGATCCGGTCGTAGAGCACCCAGAGCACGTCGACCGTGGAACGGACGTTCGCGCCGAACTCCCGTCCCGCGCGGATCCGCTCGTACAGCGGGGCGACGGGCCCGGGCAGGGGCGGCACGGTCGGGTCGTCCGGCGGTGGGGCGGTCGCCACCCGACCCGCGTTGGCGGTCATCGTGGTCATGCCGCTAGCCTGCAAGTTGAAGTCCGCTTCAACTCAAGGCGACGTGATGCACGAGTCACTGACCATCGGCCAGCTCTCCACCCGCAGCGGCGTGGCCCCCTCGGCGCTGCGCTACTACGAGCGGCTCGGGCTGATCCGGGCCGAGCGGACGGGTGGCAACCAGCGCCGCTACGCCCGCACCGAGCTGCGCCGGGTGGCGTTCATCCGGATCTCCCAGCAGGTCGGCATCTCGCTCGAGGAGATCCGGGAGGCGCTGGACTCGCTGCCGGCCTCCCGTACCCCCAGCGCGGAGGACTGGGCGCGGCTCTCCGCGGCCTGGCGGGAGCGCCTGACCGAGAAGATCCGGCTGATGACCAAGCTGCGCGACGACCTCGACGGCTGCATCGGCTGCGGCTGCCTGTCGCTGCGGCGCTGCACGCTCTACAACCCGGACGACTCGCTCTCCGGAGAGGGCTCGGGAGCCCGCCTGATGCTCCCCCGCCCGGCCGCCGACCCGGCGCCGGCCGCCTGACGGCGACCCGGCGGATCAGCCGGTGGTGAGCAGCACCTTGCCGACGTGGTCGCTCGACTCGACCAGCCGGTGCGCCTGCGCCGCCTCGGTGATCGGCAGCCGGCGGTCCACGATCGGCCTGACCGCGCCGGCCTCGACCAGCGGCCAGACCTGCTGGCGGACGCCCCGGACGATCTCCGCCTTCTGCTCCCGGGGCCGGGACCGCAGCGCGGTGGCCGCGACCGTGCCCCGCTTGGCCAGCAGCGCGCCGAGATCCAACTCGCCCTTGCGGCCGCCCTGCATGCCGATGACCACCAGCCGGCCGTCGGTGGCCAGCGCCGCCACGTTCCGGGGCAGGTAGGAGGCGCCCATGATGTCGAGGATGACGTCGGCGCCCCGGCCGTCCGTGACCCGCCGGACCTCCTCGACGAAGTCCTGCTCGCGGTAGTCGATCGTGTGCGTTGCGCCCAGCTCGCGCAGCCGCTCGTGCTTGGCCGCCCGGGCGGTGACCACCACCGTGGCGCCGAGCGCGACCCCGAGCTGGACCGCGAAGGTGCCGATCCCGCTGCCGCCGCCGTGCAGCAGCAGCGTCTCGCCCTTCGCGAGCCGGGCCAACTGCACGACGTTCGACCAGACCGTGCAGGCCACCTCGGGCAGCGCCGCCGCGTCGACCAGGTCGACCCCCGCCGGCACCGGCAGCAACTGCCCTGCCGGCACGGCGACGCGCTCCGCGTACCCGCCGCCGGCCAGCAGCGCGCAGACCTCCTGGCCGACCTCCCAGCCGGCCACGTCGGGCCCGGTCGCGCTGATCACCCCGGAACACTCCAGCCCGGGGTACGCGGGCGCGCCCGGCGGCGGCGGGTAGTGCCCCTGCCGTTGCAGCAGGTCCGCCCGGTTCACGGCGGTGGCCCGCACGTCGACGACCACCTCGCCGGGGCCGGGTTCGGGATCGGGCACCTCGCTCCAGACCAGTGCGTCGGGTCCGCCGGGCTCCGGAATCGTCATCGCGCGCATGCCCTGTGTCTACCCCACCCGCCCGTCGGTCCACGCCCGGGCCAGGATCTCGTCCACCGTCTGCCCCGGCGTCTGCGCGGAGGTGTCCAGCCAGAGCCCGATGCGGGGCGTCTCCGCGCGGAACCCCGCGTCCAGGTCGGCGACCGGCCAGTCGCCGTACCCGGTCTTCTCCCGGGCGTCCTCGCGGGCGGCGACGACCTCGGGGCTCGGCGCGAGCACGACGACCGCCAGCGGACGGTGCCGGATGCGGTCGACCATGGCCGGCAGCTCCGCGCCGAGGACCACGTCCTGGAGCACCACGGTGAAGCCGTCGGCGGCGTAGCGGTCCGCCGCCGACGCCGCGAGGTCGTAGCGCAGCCGCAACTGCCGCCACGCCTCCTCCGACGGCTCGGCGGTCATCTCCTCCCGCCCGCTGACCACCATCCGCCGGAAGACGTCCCCCCGCAGGTGCACCGCGCGGGGCAGCCGCCCGGCCAACGCCTCGGCCACAGTGGACTTGCCGGCGGCCATGATGCCGGTGATCAGCACGACGGACGGGGTCTCCCACACGCCGCCGATCATCTCAGCGCGGGTGCCGTGCCCGCTCGCCCGGTGCGCCGCCGTGGCAGACTAGGCACGGTCGCGTACCCCTGCGGGGCGCGGCCCGGGAGGGTTCGCCTAGTGGCCGATGGCGCTGGTCTTGAAAACCGGTAAGGGCAGCGATGTCCTTCGTGGGTTCGAATCCCACACCCTCCGCCGATGAACAGCAAAACGCCCCCTGACCAGCACGAATGCCGGTCAGGGGGCGTGTCTATGGGTGGTGAATCGGTCTCACTTCGTCCCGCTCGGGGCCGCCGCGTCTCACTGGTCGTGTCGTTTACGTGTCGGCGTCTCCCGGCTCACTCTCTGCCGTGCCCGGCTCCTCGGTGCCCAACGCTCCCTCGATCCGCTTCCGCGCGGCCGCATCCTGTCCGTCGATGCACGAGGCGTAGACCTTGAGCAGCACATGCACGCTGTGCCCGGCCCACTGTGCGACCTGGATAGCTGGCACCCCGGAGTTGAGCCAGAGCGACACGGCAGCGTGCCGCAGGTCGTACGGCCGATGCGCGAGCGGGGAGCGCTGCTGAACCGGCGTCAGCGCCGCCTCCCGCGCTTGCCGCCAGGCACGCAGGTACATGCTCTTGGACACGGGAGCCAGCGCACCGGCTTGCTGGGCATGTTGCCCTGGTAGTCGGCCGGGCCTACGCCGACCCAGGCCGCATGAAGCCAAACCCGGAACCGATCCAGCAAGCCGTAAGTGCTGTGGGTCAGCCGGCGAGCCGATGCGTTCTTGGTCGGCGATTCGCTTTCAGACATCGAGGGGGCGCAGGCGGCGGACGTGCGGGTGATCGGCTACGCGAATCGCCTGCCCAAGGTCGAGGAATTTTCGGGGAGCGGGAGCGGATGTGGTGATCACGAGCATGGGCGAGATCGCCCACCTTCTGCTAGAGCGCGTTTGCGGCCGGAAGTCTTAATGCAGCGGCCCTGAAGATCACAACACCCCCGGCACGCTACTGTCGGCGGCTCGACGTCCTAAAAATCCTGACTTGCAACAGTCGGACTAATTTCGCTGGGTTCCGCTCTTCGCGTTTGTGCGCCGGACGAATCGGGATCTTGCGATCGGTCGATCTCGCCTAGACTGGCGCTTCACAATCCCAGGTCGAAAGATCGGAAGGGCCAAACGTGAACATGCCTGTCCGTATCCTTGCGTCGAGCCCGAACGAGCAAGGAGATCTCCTGACGAGATTAGCCGCCGACTTGATCTTCACGTTTGGCTATGATAACTGCGTGTTCGACACGCACAAGACTGGCCGCGAGTTGGACCTGACTGCGACACACAGATTCGAACCGCGGGACATAGTAGCGGAGTTCAAGAGCGGTTCCACGCCTTCTGGCGGTGCAGACTTGAACAAGTTCTATGGGGTGCTTGACGCGGAGCGACGGCAGCGCGAGGGCCGTGAGGTCCACGGCTATTTTGTCTCCCTGGCGGGATTCCGCTCCTCGGCGATCGCGCAGGAAGAGGAACTTGGGAACCGTTTCGTGCTTCTTGATGGGCAGCGGGTTCAGGATGAATTGGCTGAGGGCAAAATTATTGTGCGACCCGCCCGAGCCTTGGATGCCGCTCGGCAGGTAGTGGGAATTCCAGCAGACCTGGATTTGGACGATAGTCCGGACCTTATTGGACATGCAACTGGCTGGGTATGGGCCGTATACTTCAATTCGCACAGGCAGCGATCAGCCGTCTGCCTAGTTCATGCAGATGGCACGCCGCTGACGCTTGCAATGGCGAAGCAAGTTATTGCCACCGCGAAAAGCGCCCGGGATTCACTGGGTAGCCTGAGAGTACTTAACCGGGCCCCGCAACCAGACAATCGGGCAACTGTTAAGCGGCGGTATCTCAGTTTCCTGCGGCAGGAGTACGGCGCCATCACTCTTGAGGGTCTCCCCGTAGATCAAACGATGGGCTCGGGGCAATTCAAGCTCGAGACACTCTATGTGCCTTTGCGCCTAACAGATATTCCGAGTTCGGCGGCAAGCGGAGGTGCACCGCAAACGACGGAGGGCACCCAACCCTCTCAGTCGGCACTCGAAGATGAAGGAGAGCACAAAGTCTCAAGCTATACTCTCGGTGAGGCGCTGCAAGAACACCAGCACCTGGCAATTCTTGGGCTGCCTGGCTCGGGGAAGACCACGGCGCTTAAGCGAATTTCCGTGGCATATGCCGACAAGTCCAGGATCGGTGAGATCGCGGACTATCTCCCAAAGGCATCCTGGTTTCCTGTTGTGATCAAGTGTAGGCACCTCGCAGGAAGTGTGCGTAAGACTATTCTGCAGATAATTGCGGAGCAGGTCGAGCGTGCGGAGATGCCCGAATATCGCGACGACTTTGAGAGGCTTGTTTCCGGCGAGCTTCGTAACGGGAACCTGCTGCTTCTAGTTGATGGCCTAGATGAAATCGCATCTTCGGCCGATCGGCTGGCGTTTGTTAGTCAGCTAAGAACCTTCATCGGCGTTTACCCTAAGTGCAAGCTGGTAGTTACTTCGCGAGAGGCCGGCTTTAGGTCTGTTGCAACATCAGTTAACTCAATATGCCACTCTCTCCGAGTGGCTGATCTCCCTGATGACTCCATCAGGACCCTCGTCGTCGCCTGGCATAACGAGGTGGTCGGAAAGGCCCCGTCGGTCAGAAGAAAGGCTCTCGATTTAGCCGACTTCATCATCGAAACAGACCGAGTTCGTAGCCTCGCCGCAAACCCTCTTCTCCTTACAACGCTGTTGCTGGTGCAGCGGTGGGTCGGACAAGTGCCACGCCGACGGAGTGTGCTGTACGACAAGGCGATCGAAGTCCTCTTGATGACATGGAACGCGGAGGGGCATCGCCCGCTCGACCCGGAAGAGGCGATTCCGCAGCTGGCTTACACCGCTTACGCAATGATGGCTCAGGGTAGAAAGACTGTAACCCTTGATGAACTTTCCGCGCTTCTGAGTGCCTCTCGCCAGGACATCCCGGAGGTCCTGGCATACGCCGTGACGCCGGTGCGAGATTTCGTCGATAGGGTTGAAGAGCGAAGCAGCCTCATGACCTTGAGCGGCCACGAGCTGGTAGGCGGGAAGATCAAGCCAACTTATGAGTTTAAACACCTCACCTTCCAGGAGTATCTGGCTGCCCAGGCGATCGCGGACAGGCATTTGGATGCCGCATCCCGACACAAGTCTGTAGTAGAGATTCTCGAGGATCGGCTTGATCTCGAGGAGTGGCAGGAAGTAGTGACGCTGACCGCCGTTCTCGCCAAGATCGAGGCTCCCCAGATAGTTGCCCGATTGTTGGAGAGAATCCGGCTCGCCTTAGCGGAATATTTCGAAACCCGAAAGCCCCGCAGACGTGATGACCCTGAAGCCCAGCTAACTGCGAACCTTATCGGATGTCTGCGGGACGAGGTGCAAATTGCCCCCGATCTCGCTAGAGAGGCCATTGAGGTTGGCATTGTGGCAAGCCGGTACCTCAGATCCATGAATGGCTCCTTAGCGTATGGGCTGCACGGTGGGCGGTATGATTCGCTCCTGCGCAGCGTTTGTATCGATAGATACCGCTTCGATGTGGACCGCTTTACTTTGTTCGGGTCCGCAATCGCCGAGACGGCGATCCTTGACTACAGGGCCACCGGTGCGGGCGTGGCCCTCGACGATTGGATCCAGGAGAGGTTGGCGTCCAACGACGAGAGCGTTGCCATCACCGGCGCCCTGGCTCTTATGCATACGGCATTCCGCCAGAGGTTCACACCCCGTCAGCGGAGCGGAAGCCGGCCACACGGGGATGCTGTTGGCGGCTCCACTAAGATGCTCATCGAGGGCTTGATTGGAGAATCCAACCATCGCTGTGACCGCTTGTATTTCTCGAAGATGTGGGCGGCGGCTTGGGTTATGCAGATTACGCCCGAGCTTGATCCGACTCTCGTCAACGCGCTGCAGCTAAAGATGGTGAACGTCTGGCGTCGAGCGCACCACCCCGATGTGGCTCGTAGCGCCGCATGGGTACTTACGGCATGTCCTTTGGTCGGGCAATGGGAACTCGATGGCGCGGAGCGTGAACGGGTTTTGACCTTCGGTCGGTCGCAGGCCCGGGCCCGTGGGGCAAACAAGGATTACCGGCGTGGCGGCGGGTTGGTAATTCGCTTTTACGCTGAGGATGAAGCTGAGGCCAGGTTGTCGCTGGTCGAAGAAGTGGCAACCGGTTTCGGTCGTGAACGTGATGTTGTGGACGGCCTATCGGAAAAACTGCTCCTCGCCCTAGGAGAGGACGGCAAGCTCGCGCTGGAAAATCTTCGGAAGAACGGCATCCGTAGGGTTGGAGCCGCGAGTCGCTAACCTTCAAGGCTTGGCCGATGCCGACCTGGCCAGGTGTGGGATACACAACACAGATTTATTTGTGTTTGTGGCGTGGGAGTGATTCTAATTTACCGTGACCTCAATCGTGGCTTTA
>NZ_JBFAVI010000215.1:0-9956 GCF_040679695.1 Micromonospora sp. NPDC052213 | reverse complement strand
CCACATCGACGTCGCCACGCTCGCGGACGTGCGCGGCGAGCCGAGCCGCCTGACCCGCCAGCGCCGCCTTCGACCGCGCCGACACCGGCCAGACGGTCACGTCCGACGCGATCAGGCCGGGCCGGCGGGCCGACTCGACGGCCGCCTCCCCGTCCACGCTCTCGGGGCCGGCGACGCCGGGCCGGTACTCCTCCACGATCACGTGCGCGTTCGTGCCGCTCACCCCGAACGAGGACACGCCGCCACGGCGCGGCCGGCCCAGCTCCGGCCACGGCCGGGCCTCGGTGAGCAGGGACACCGCGCCCGCGGACCAGTCCACGTGCGGGGACGGCTCGTCGATGTGCAGGGTCTCCGGCATGACGCCGTTGCGCACCGCCATCACCATCTTGACCATGCCCGCGACGCCGGCCGCGCTCTGGGTGTGGCCGATGTTCGACTTCACCGAGCCGAGCCACAGCGGCCGGTCGGCGGGGCGGTCCTGCCCGTACGTGGCGATGAGCGCCTGCGCTTCGATGGGGTCGCCGAGGGTGGTGCCGGTGCCGTGCGCCTCGACCATGTCGACGTCGGCGCTGCCGAGCCGGGCGTTGGTGAGGGCCTGCCGGATGACCCGCTGCTGGGACGGGCCGTTCGGGGCGGTGAGGCCGTTGGAGGCGCCGTCCTGGTTGAGGGCGCTGCCCCGGATGACGGCGAGGATCGGGTGGCCGTTGCGCTCGGCGTCGGCGAGCCGCTCCACGACGAGCACGCCGCCGCCCTCGCCCCAGCCGGTGCCGTCCGCGCCGGCCGCGAACGCCCTGCACCGTCCGTCGACGGACATGCCGCGCTGCCGGGAGAAGACGATGAAGACGCCGGGGGTGGCCATCACGGTGACGCCGCCGGCGATGGCCAGGTCGCACTCGCGGCGGCGCAGCGCGTTCGCCGCGAGGTGCAGCGCCACCAGGGACGACGAGCAGGCGGTGTCGACGGTGACGGCCGGCCCGTTGAGGCCGAGTGTGAACGAGATCCGGCCGGACGCGACGCTGGTGGTGTTGCCGGTGCCGAGGTACATGTCGACGCCCTCGGGCACGTACGACAGGCCCATCCCGTAGTTGGACGTGCTCAGCCCGACGAAGACGCCGGTCTGGCTGCCGCGTAGCGACAGCGGGTCGATGCCGGCCCGCTCGATGGCCTCCCAGGACGTCTCCAGCAGCAGCCGCTGCTGTGGGTCCATCGCCAGTGCCTCGCGGGGGCTGATGCCGAACAGGGACGGGTCGAAGTCGCCGGCCCCGTCGAGGAAGCCGCCGACCCGGGTGTAGCTCTTGCCCGGCTTGTTGGGGTCGGGGTCGTACAGGCCCTCCAGGTCCCAGCCCCGGTCGTCCGGGAACTCGGTGAGGGCGTCCCGGCCCTCGACGACCAACTCCCAGAGGTCCTCCGGCGACCGGACGCCGCCGGGGAAGCGGCAGCTCATCGAGACGATGGCCAGGGGTTCCTGCTCGCGCGCCTCGACGGTCTGCAGCTTCCGCTTGGTGTCGTGCAGGTCGGCGGTCACCCGCTTGAGGAAGTACCGAAGCTTGTCGTCGCTCATCGCGTGGCGCCTTCCTCGATCCAGAAGTCGGTCATCTCAGGAGATTCCAAACTCTTTGCTGATGAAGTCGAAGATCTCGTCGTCGCTGGCCGACTCGAGGTCGGGCCGGTCCTCCTCGACGGCGGGCCCGGCGGCCAGGTCGGACGCCTTGGCCAGCAGGTCCCGCATCCGGGCCGTGAACCGGTCCCGGGCCGCCACGTCGAGCGGGATCGTGGTGAGCAGGCTCTCCACCGCGTCGATGCCCTGGAAGATGGGCTGGGTGGAGGGCGCCGCGTCGGCGGCGATCTCGCCGGTCAGCTTCTCGGCGAGCGCCGTCGGTGTCGGGTAGTCGAAGACCAGCGTCGCCGGCAGCCGCAGCCCGGAGAGACCGTTGAGCCGGTTGCGCAGGTCGACGGCGGTGAGCGAGTCGAAACCCAGGTCGGTGAAGAGGCGGCCGGGGTCGATCGCGTCGGCGCCGGCGTGGCCGAGGACCGCGGCGATGTTCGCCCGGACCACGTCGAGGACCACCTTGAGCCGTTCCGGCCCGGCCAGGCCGGCCAGCCGCTGGCTGAGCGGCACTCCGCCGGTGCGGCCACCTGCCGCGTCGACGGAGCGCCGCAGCGGCACCCGGACCAGAGCCCGGAGCATCGGGCCGAGGGACCCGGACTCGGCCTGCGTCCGCAGCGTTCCGACGTCCAGCCGCATCGGTACGACGGTCGCCGCGTCCAGCCGCCACGCCGCGTCGAAGAGGTCCAGCGCCTGCTCGGTGGACAGGCCGGCGGCGCCCTGCTCGGCCATCCGCCGCACGTCCGCGTCGCCCAGGTGACCGGTCATGCCGCTGGCCTGCTCCCACAGGCCCCACGCCAGGGAGATGCCCGCGAGCCCCCGGGCCCGCCGGTGTGCGGCGAGGGCGTCGAGGAAGGCGTTCGCCGCCGCGTAGTTCGACTGGCCGGCGCTGCCGAGGGTGGCCGCCGCCGAGGAGAAGAGCACGAACGCCGCGAGGTCGATGCCCTGGGTGAGCCGGTGCAGGTGCCACGCCGCGTCGATCTTCGGCACGGCGACGGCGTCGAGGCGGTCGGGGGTCATCGACTCCAGCACCCCGTCGTCGAGGACGCCCGCGGCGTGCACGACGGCGGTGAGCGGGCGCTCGGCGGGCACCCCGGCGAGCAGCGCCGCCAGGGCGTCCGGGTCGGCGGCGTCGCAGGCGGCGACGGTCACCGCCGTACCGGCGGCGGCCAGCTCGGCGACGAGGTCGTCGATGCCCTCGGCGCTCGCGCCGCGCCGCCCGGCGAGCAGCAGGTGTTTCACGCCGTGGGCGGTGGCGAGGTGCCGGGCCAGGAGACGACCCAGCACGCCGGTGCCGCCGGTGATCAACACGGTGCCGTCCGGGTCGATGCCGCCGGGCAGCAGCTCCACCCCGGCCGGGACGCGCCCGAGGCGCGGCGTGCGGACCTGCCCGGCCCGCACGGCCAGCTGCGGCTCGCCCGAGGCGATCGCGGCGGCCAGCACCGCCGCGCTGTCCTGGTCGTCGTCGAGGTCCACCAGTTGCAGCCGGCCCGGGTGTTCGAGCTGGGCGGTGCGCAGCAGACCCCACACCGGGGCCTGGCGCAGGTTCACCGCGTCCTGCTCCCCCGCCGCGACCGCGTCGCGGGTGACCAGCACGAGGCGGGACTCGGCGAACCGGTCGTCGGCGAGCCAGGTCCGCAGCCCCGCGAGCGTACGGTGCGTGGTGGCCCGCGCCTGCCCGGCCAGCGCCGGGTCGGTCGGGTCGCCGGCCCCGCCGACGGGGACGATCACCGCCTCGGGCGCGGGTTCGCCCCCGGCGAGCAGGTCCCCGAGGGAGTCCAGGTCCACGTCGGTACGCACCCGCGCGCCGGCCGCCTCGCAGGCGGCGCTGAGGGCGAGGTCGTCCCCGCCGAGCACCGCCCACCGGGTGGCCGCCGGCACCGGGCTGGTGGGCAGCGGCAGCGCCGGCCAGTCCACCTGGAACAGCGACTCGTGCCGGCCGGAGCGGGCCGCGCCGAGCGAGTCGCCGGAGACCCGGCGCATGATCAGCGAGTCGACGTGCATGACCGGGGCGCCGGTGGCGTCGGCCACCTGGAAGGACACCCCGACCTCGCCGGCCGCGGCGACGCGTACGCGCAGGGCGGTCGCCCCGGCGGCCAGCAGCGTGACCCCGGTCCAGGCGAACGGGAGCCGGGGGACGCTGGCGTCGGCGCCGTCGCCCATCCGGCCCAGGAAGCCGCCGATCGACATGGCCTGCAGGGCGCCGTCGAGCAGCGCGGGGTGCACGCCGAACCGGCCCGCCTCGCTGTGGTGGTCGGCCGGCAGCTCCACCTCCGCGAAGACCTCGTCACCCCGCGTCCACGCGGCGCGCAGGCCGCGGAACGCCGGGCCGTAGCCGAAGACGGTCGCCTCGATGCCGGCGTAGAAGCTGCCGGAGTCGACAGGGGTCGCGCCGGGCGGCGGCCACACCCCCAGGTCGAAGGCGGGCGCGCCGCCGTCGGCCGGGTGGGGACCGAGCAGGCCGGTGGCGTGGCAGGTCCAGGCGACGTCGGCCAGGATCTCGTCCGAGCCGTCCCGGTACGGCCGGGAGTAGAGCTGGACGCCGCGCCGGCCGTCGTCGTCCCGGTCGCCGACCAGGAGCTGGACCTGGAGGGCGCCGAGCTCGGGCAGGACGAGCGGGGCGAGCAGGGTCAGTTCCTCCAGCCTCGGGCAGCCCGCCTGTTCCCCGGCGTACGTGGCCAGTTCCACGAAGGCGGTGCCGGGCAGCAGGATGTTGTCCATCACCCGGTGCTCGCCCAGCCAGGGGTGGGTACGCACCGACAGCCGCCCGGTGAAGACCATCCGCTCGTTGTCCGGGAAGGTCAGCGCGGCACTGAGCAGTGGGTGTCCGGCGTCCTGGAGGCCCGCGGAGGCGACGTCCTGCACCCGGTGCGCGGGCGCGTCGAGCCAGTACCGCTGGTGGTCGAAGGCGTACGTCGGCAACGGCACGGTGTCGGTCCCCGTCAGGACCTTCGTCAGGTCGACGGGCAGGCCGATCGCGTGCGCGGTGGCCAGGTTGGTCAGCAGCCGCGTCGGGTCGTCGTCACCCCGACGCAGGCTGCCCAGTGTGTACCCGGTAGTGCCGGTGTCGTCCAGGATCGCGGTGACCGGCATGGTCAGCACGGGGTGCGGGGAGATCTCCACGAACGTCGTGTGACCCGCCGCGATCGCGACGCGGACAGCCGCGTCGAACTGGACCGTCCGCCGCAGGTTCTCGTACCAGTAGTCCGCCGTCATGCTCTCCGGCTCGACCCAGTCGCCGGTCAACGTCGACACCAGACGGGTGTGACCCGGCTGCGGCCGCACGTCGGCCAGGTCGGCACGAAGCTGCTCGGCGACCTCCTGCACGGATGGCGAGTGCGACGCGTAGTCCACCGGAATCAACCGCGCCCGCACACCGTCGGCCTGGCAGGACTCCACCAGGTCGGCCACCGGCTGCGGCGGCCCCGACACCACCACCGTCGACGGGCCGTTCACCGCCGCCACCCCCACGCCGGGGAAGGCGGCCAGCCGGGCGGCGACCGCCTCGGCGGACAGGTCCACCGACGCCATCGTCCCCGTCCCCCGCAGCACGGCGAGAGCCCGCGACCGCAACGCCACCGTCTTCGCCGCATCATCGAGGGACAGGATCCCCGCCACACACGCCGCACCGATCTCACCCTGCGAGTGACCGACCACCGCCTGCGGCACCACACCCACGTGCCGCCACACCGCCGCCAGGGCGACACCCACCGCCCACAACACCGGCTGCACGACCTCCACCCGGTCCAACCACGACTCGTCCTCACCCGTCAACACCGAGACGAGATCCACGTCGAGGTAGGCAGCCAGCGCCCGCTGGCACTCCGCGAGCCTGGCGTCGAACACCGGCGTCCGGCCGACCAGCCCGGCCGCCATCCGCGCCGACTGCGCCCCCTGGCCCGGGAACACGAACACCGGACCCGCGCCGTGACCCGACGCCGTGCCCGTGACCGCGTTACCGGCCGGGGAACCCGCCGCGACGGCCTCCAGGCCGGCGAGCAGCTCCTCGACGCTCGCGCCGACGACGGCGGCGCGCTGGTCGAGGATCGCGCGGGTCGTCGCCAGGGACCAGCCGACGGCCGCCGGGTCGAGGTCGCCGTGCTCCCGCGCGTACGCGGCGAGGCGGGCGGCCTGCCCGGCGAGGGCAGCCCTGGACCGGGCCGACACCGGCCACACCACCACGTCCGAGGCGACCAGCCCCGGGGCGGCGTCCACGGGCGGCTCGGTCTCGTCGGCCTGCTCGATGATGACGTGCGCGTTCGTGCCGGAGATGCCGAACGACGACACCGCCGCCCGACGCGGCCGGTCCACCGCCGGCCACGGCGTCGCCTCCGTCACCAGCTCCACCGCACCCGCCGACCAGTCGATGTGCGGCGACGGCTCGTCCACGTGCAGGCTCGCCGGCACGATCCCGTGCCGCATGGCCTGCACCATCTTGATCACTCCGGCGACGCCGGCGGCGGCCTGCGCGTGCCCGATGTTCGACTTGATCGACCCCAGCAGCAGCGGCAGGTCGGCGGGCCGGTCCTGCCCGTACGTCGCCAACAGCGCCTGCGCCTCGATCGGGTCACCGAGCGTCGTGCCGGTGCCGTGCGCCTCCACCACGTCCACGTCGGCCGTGGACAGCCGGGCGCTGGCGAGGGCCTGCCGGATGACCCGCTGCTGCGAGGGGCCGTTCGGCGCGGTCAGCCCGTTCGACGCCCCGTCCTGGTTGATCGCGGAGCCGCGTACCACGGCGTAGACCTTGCGGCCCTGCCGGCGGGCGTCGGAGAGCCGCTGCACGAGCAGCATGCCGACACCCTCGGACCAGCCGGTGCCGTCGGCGGAGGCGGCGAACGACTTGCACCGCCCGTCGGCGGCCAGGCCGCGCTGCCGGGAGAACTCGATGAAGGCAGTAGGGGTGGCCATCACCATCACGCCGCCGGCGAGGGCCATGTCGCACTCGCCGCGCCGCAGCGCCTGCCCGGCCCAGTGCAGGGCCACCAGGGACGACGAGCAGGCGGTGTCGAGCGACACGGCCGGCCCCTCCAGCCCGAACGTGTACGCCACCCGGCCGGAGATGACGCTGCTGGTGAGCCCGGTCAGCGCGTAGCCCTCGGTGCCCTCCGGCGCGTACGCGAGCAGGTTGGCGTAGTCCTGTCCGCTGGTGCCGACGAACACGCCGGTGCTGCTGCCGCGCGCGGCGGCGGGGTCGATGCCGGCGGACTCGAAGGTCTCCCAGGTGGTCTCCAGCAGCAGCCGCTGCTGGGGGTCCATGGCGAGGGCCTCGCGCGGACTGATGCCGAAGAAGTCGGAGTCGAACCGGTCGACGCCGTTGAGGAAGCCACCGCCGCGGGCGTAGAACGTCCCGCTGGCGTCGGGGTCGGGGCTGTACAGCCCGTCCAGGTCCCAGCCCCGGTCGGTGGGCAGGTCGGTGATGGCGTCGACGCCGTCGGCGACGAGGCGCCACAGGTCGTCCGGGGACCACACCCCACCGGGCAGCCGGCAGGCCATGCCGATGATCGCGAGGGGCTCGTCGTCGCCGACGGCGACGGTGGTGGTCGCGGGCCGGACCGGGACCGGGGTGCCGGCGATCTCCGTGCCCAGGAAGGCGGCCAGGTCGTGCGGGGTCGGGTAGTCGAAGACGAGGGTGGCCGGCAGCCGCATGCCGAACGCGTTGTTGAGCCGGTTGCGCATCTCGACGGCGGTGAGCGAGTCGAAGCCGAACTCGCTGAACGCCCGCCGTGGCTCGATCGCGGTCGGGTCGGGGTAGCCGAGCACGGCGGCGGCCTGGCCCCGGACGATCTCGACCAGCGCGGCGAGCCGGTCGGCGTCGCCGAGGGCGGCGAGCTGCTGGACGAGGGACGCGCCCGTGGTCACGGCGGCGGCGCGGGCGGGGGTGCGGATCAGCGCGCGGTACAGCGGCGGGACGCTGCCGCCGGCGAACTGCACCTTCATCGCGGCCAGGTCGAGGCGGGCCGGGACGAGCGCGGCGTCGGGGGTCCGGCAGGCGGCGTCGAAGAGCGCGAGGCCCTCCTCCGCCTCCATCGCCGCGACGCCGGAGCGGGAGATCCGGTTGAGGTGGACGTCGTCCAGCTCGGTGGTCATGCCGCTGCGGTCGGCCCAGAGGCCCCAGGCGAGGGTGAGCGCGGCGAGGCCGTGCGCCTTGCGGTGGTGGGCCAGGCCGTCGAGGAACGCGTTGGCGGCGGCGTAGTTGCCCTGGCCGGGGCCGCCGGCGGTGGCGGCGAGGGACGAGTACGAGACGAACGCCTTCAGGTCGAGGTCGGCGGTCAGCTCGTGCAGGTTCCAGGCGGCGTCGACCTTGGGCCGCAGCACGGCGTCCATCCGCTCCGGGGTGAGCGAGGGGATGGTGCCGTCGTCGCGGACGCCGGCGGCGTGGATGACGGCGGTGAGCGGGTGTTCCGCCGGGATGCCGGCGAGCAGCTCGGCGACGGCGTTCCGGTCGGCGACGTCGCAGGCGGCGACGGTGACGGTCGCGCCGAGGGCCTCCAGGTCGGCGCAGAGTTCGGCGACCCCGGCGGCGGACCGGCCGCGCCGGCTGGTGAGGATCAGGTGCCGGACGCCGTGGGTGGTGACCAGGTGCCGGCTCATCAGCTGGCCGAGGGTGCCGGTGGCGCCGGTGATCAGGACGCTCCCCTCGCCGTCGAACGGCGCGACGGGCGGCTCGGCCTGGGCGGGGACCCGGGTGAGCCGGGCTCCGGCGGCGACGCCGGACCGGATGACGACCTGCGGCTCGTCGGTGGCGAGCGCCGGCACCAGCGCGGCGGCGGAACCGGCCACGTCGTCGACGTCGACCAGCACGAACCGGTCGGGGTTCTCCGACTGGGCGGAGCGCAGCAGGCCGATCACGGCGGCGCCGGCCAGGTCGGTCAGGTCGCTGTCGTGGGCGGTGGCGACCGCGCCCCGGGTGAGCACCACGAGGCGGGAGTCCGTGTACCGGTCGTCGGCGAGGAACCGCTGGAGCGCGTCGAGCGCCCGGTGGGTGGTCTCGGCGACCGCGCGGGGCAGGTCGTCCGGTCCGGGCGGTTCGAGGAGGGGCACGACGAGCACGCCGGGGGCGTCCGCGCCGTCGTCCAGCGCCGCGGCCAGGGCGTCCAGGTCGGGGTACGCCGCCGCGGCCGTCCCGCCGGCCACGAGCGCGTCGGTGAGGCCGGCGTCGGCGCCGACCACCGCCCAGCCGGCGGTCGCCGGGGCGGCGGTCGGGGCGAGCGGCGCCCACTCGATCCGGAACAGCGACTCGGTGCCGCCGCCCCCGGCCACCCGGAGCTGGTCGGCGGAGACGGGACGCAGGACGAGGGAGCCGACGGAGATGATCGGGGCACCGGTGACGTCGGCCAGCAGCAGGGAGATGCTGTCGGTGCCGGTGTGCGTGACGCGGACCCGGGCCGCCGCCGCGCCGGCGGCGTGCAGGGCGACGTCGTTCCAGGAGAACGGCAGCCGGCCGTAGCCGGGCGGGATGTCCGCCGACGGCTGGCCGGTGGCGGTGGTGAGCCCGAGGGTGTGCAGGGCCGCGTCGAGCAGCGCCGGGTGCAGGCCGTACCCGCCGGCCTCGGCGGCGGGGGTCTCGGGCAGCGTCAGCTCGGCGAACAGGTCCTCGCCGCGCCGCCAGGCGGAGCGCAGCGCGATGAAGGACGGGCCGTAGTCGTAGCCCTGGGCGGCGAGGTTCACGTACAGGTCGTCGGTGGCGACCTCGGTCGCGCCGGGGGGCGGCCAGGCGGTGAGGTCGGACCAGCCGGGCGGCCCGCTGGGCACCGCCGGCCCGCTGGCCAGCACGCCGCTGGCGTTGCGGGTCCAGGCGCGCTCGCCGGGACTGTCGGTCGGCTCGCCGTCCGGGGCGGAGTGCAGCGACACCGAGCGGCAGCCGGTCTCGTCGGCCGGTCCGATCCAGAGCTGGATGTCGACGCCGCCCGTCTCGGGCAGGATCAGCGGCGACTCCAGGGTCAGTTCCCGGACGTGGTCCGCCCCGACGTGCGCGCCGGCCTGGAGCGCGAGTTCGACGAAGCCGGTGCCGGGCAGCAGCACGGTGTCGAACACGACATGGTCGGAGATCCACGGGTGGGTACGCCGGGCCAGCCGGCCGGTGAACAGGAAACCCTCGGCGTGCGCGACCCCGACGGCCGCGCCGAGCAGGGGGTGCTGGGCGGGGCGCAGGCCGACCGCGGTGACGTCCCCGGTCCAGCCGGCACCGGCCTCCGGCCAGTACCGCTGCCGCTGGAAGGCGTACGTGGGCAGGTCGACCCGGGTGGCGCCGGTGTCGGCGAACCACTGCGCCCAGGTGACCGGGACGCCGTGGACGTGCAGCTCGGCCAGGGCCGCCAGCAGGGCGTGCCCCTCGGGCCGGTCCTTGCGC
>NZ_JBFAVI010000214.1:0-10033 GCF_040679695.1 Micromonospora sp. NPDC052213 | reverse complement strand
GCCCGGCGCAGGGATCAAGCCTGACCGCCCGGAGCCGGGCACGGCGGGCCACACCCCCACCACCACGACGACACGCCCCGCAAGGATCAGGCCGGGCGGAGGACGCCGAGGCGTTGGGTGGCGCGGGTGAGGGCGACGTAGAGGTCGCTGCGGCCCCGTGGTGACTCGGCCACGATGCGGTCGGGGTCGACCAGCAGGACGGAGTCGAATTCGAGGCCCTTGGCCTGGGCGACGGTGAGCACCACCACCCGGCTCTCCAGCTCGGGGTGCTCGCCCACGGCCGCCTCTGGCAGGGCGGCGGTGAGCGCGCCGCCCAGCTCGTCGACCCGGCCGGCCGGCACGATCACCCCGAGCCGGCCGTCGTCGAGGCCGGCCGCCTCCCGGGTCGTCGCGTCGACCACCTCCGCCGCCAGCCGCTCCGGCGCCACCGCGCGGTCCCAGGGCGGCACCCCGCTGGAGCGTACGGAGCGGGGCGGGCGCAGCGCCGGGTCGATCTCGGCGAGCACGTCGGCGGCGACGGCCATGATCTCGGCCGGGGTGCGGTAGCTGACGGTCAGCTCCTCCAGCCGCCAGCGCTGCGCCACGTACGGCTCCAGCGCGTCGGCCCAGGACGGCGTGCCGGCCAGCGCGCCGGTCTGCGCCACGTCGCCGACGATCGTCATCGAGCGGCTCGGGCAGCGGCGCATCAACAGCCGCCACGCCATCGGCGACAGCTCCTGCGCCTCGTCGACGATCACGTGCCCGAACGCCCAGCTCCGGTCGGCCGCGGCCCGCTGGGCGGTGGTCAGCCGTTCCGCCTCCTCCTGCCGCTCCAGCAGGCGGTCGGCGTCGATCAGGTCGGTCACGCCGAGAATCTCGCCGCCGTCGGCCTCGTCCTCCACGTCGATCGACCGGGAGCCGCGGGCGATCTCCAGTACGCCCTCGGCGTACTCCCGCTGCATGGCCCGGATCCGTTCGCGGCGCGCGGCGGCGGCCCGCTCGTCCTCGCCGAGCAGCTCGGCCGCCTCGTCCAGCAGCGGCACGTCGGCCGGCGTCCAGCCGCCCGCCTCGCGGTGCAGCAGGGCGCGCTCGGCGTCGGTGAGCACGGGCGCGGCGGCGGCGATCCGCTCGGTGTCGGCGTACAGGTCGGCGAGCAGGCGCTGCGGGGTGAGCACCGGCCAGAGCTGGTCCAGGGCGGCCCGCACCTCGGGCTCCTCGCGCAGCTCGCGGCGGATCTCGGCGACGTCGGCCTCCTCCAGCAGGTTCTCCCCGCCCAGCGGGTCCGCGCCGATCCGCTCGGCGACCTGGGCCGCGAGCGCGTGGACGATCTCGACGTCGAAGAGGGCCCGGGCCAGGTTGTGCGGGCGGCCGGAGCGGCGGGCCCGGTCCCGGGCGGCGCGGACGGTCTCCGGGTCGAGCCGGAGCACCTCCTGCTGCGGCAGCTCGATCTCCAGCGGCTCGTCGGGCACCCATTGCCGGTCCCGCACGGCGGCGGCCAGCACGTCGGCCATCACCGCCCGGCCTTTCAGCGCGGCGGTCTCGGCGGGCTCGGTGCGTCGGGCGCTGACACCGGGGAACAGGTCGCCCTGCGTCCGCAGCAGCACGCCCGTCTCGGCCAGCGCCGGCAGCACCTGCGAGATGTAGCGCAGGAACGTGGCGTTCGGGCCGACCAGCAGCACGCCCCGGGTGGAGAGCTGCTGCCGGTGGGTGTAGAGCAGGTACGCCGCGCGGTGCAGCGCCACCGCCGTCTTGCCGGTGCCCGGGCCGCCCTGCACCACCAGGACGCCCGGCAGGTCGGCGCGGATGATGCGGTCCTGCTCGGCCTGGATGGTCTCCACGATGTCGCGCATCCGGCCGGTCCGGCCGGCGTTGAGCGCGGCGAGCAGCGACGCCTCGCCGGTCAGTTCCTCGTGTGCGGTGGGGGAGGCGGTGGCGAGGTCCAGCACCTCGTCGTTGAGCGCCGTCACCTTGCGCTCCCGCGTGCGCAGGTGCCGGCGGCGGCGCACCCCCTGCGGGTTCGCGGCGGTGGCGAGGTAGAAGGCGCGGGCCGCCGGGGCGCGCCAGTCCATCAGCAGCGGGTCGTAGTCGCCGCTGGTGTCGAAGATGCCGATCCGGCCGATGTAGTGGGGGCCGCCCTCGTCGGTGTCGAGGCGGCCGAAGCAGAGGCCGTTCTCCACCGCGGCGAACTGCTCGACCTGATCGGCGTACATCCGCACCGCGCTGTCGCGCTGGGAACGGGCCTGAAGGGTGCCGCCGGTCGCCCGCAGCTCCTCGGTCAGCCGGCGGGACGCCTGCTCACGCAACCCGTCCAGCCGCCGGTAGAGCATCGAGACGTATTCCTGTTCGCGGCCGATCTCGTCGTCGGACTGCAATTCAGCGGAATCGGCGGAATGCCTTGACAAGCCGTCTCCCAATTGGTTAGTATCTCTCTCGGAACGGCTTATGAGAGCCGTTCCTTTTTGTTGTGCCAACGGAGAAAGATACCGCGCCCCGGCCGCCCGGACCAAGCGCCGCCCGGACCAAGCGCGCCGGGCCACGTCACGGGCCGCCCCACGGACGAGTCGGGGCCCGCCGCGTGGCGGACCCCCGATCGCTCGACTTTGCTCAGCCCTTCGCCACCTCGTAGAGCCGCTCCGGGGTCACCGCCCCGGCGATCACCCGGCCGTCGTCGGTGAGCAGCACGCTGAACAGCTTCCCGGTGAGCAGCCGCCCGCTGCCCCAGTCGCCGCTGACCGTGGGCAGCGCGCCGAGCAGCGCCGCCGCCTCGCCGGCCGGCTCGCGGTCGGCACCCGCCGCGGGGGCCTTGCCCGGGCCGCCGGGCGCGCCGGCGCCGTCGAGCCGCGCGACCACCACCGTGCCCCAGCCCTCGCCGACCGTACGCACGTCCGGCCGCTTGCCGTCGCCCGCCCGGTCCTTGCGCATGGCCGGGCGTTCCCCGACCGTCTCCTCGGTCACCTCGACCCCCGGCGGCGGGTTGAAGGTGAACTGGTCGGCGTCCGGCCGGGCGTACGACACCTCGGTGAAGGCCATCTCGAAGGCTGGCTTGTCGCTGCCGTCGGCGAAGACCTCGAAGCGCAGCGGCACGTGCTCGCGCGCGTCGATGGCGATGCGCACCTGGTGCACCAGCGAGGCGGCGTCGCGCGGCGCGAGCACCAGCTCGTACGCGTCCCGCCCGGCGACCGTGGCGGACCGGCCGACGCTCACCTCGGTGCTCGGGTCGATCGCGGCGAGGGCCCGGTCGGCCGCGTCCTGCGGCGTGGCCGGCAGCTCCGGGGCGCCGGCCTCGCCCTCGCCCGCCGGCAGGGTGCGGTGGGTGGCGGCGTTGGCCCGGCTGTCCCAGGTCCACACGTCCCGACCGTTGCGGATGACGTCCCGCTCGCCGAGGGTGTCCAGCAGGGCGATCCGCTGCCGGTCCGGGCCGGAGTGCCAGACGCGCAGCGTGTGCGTGCCGGTCAGCAGACCGGTCAGGTTGTCGCCGCCGACCAGCCCGGCCAGCGGCGGCAGGCCCAGGTCGGCGCGCTGCACGACCGTGCCGGAGAGCCCCTCCAGCCGGGAGGTCTGCAGGTCGACCAGGAGTTGGGCGGCGGTGCGCGGCGGCAGGCTCGGCTCGGCCTGGGCGGCGAACGTGCCGAGTGCGGCGCCGCCGCCGATGACGGTCACGACGGCGGTCGCCGGGACCAGCCACCGCAGGACGGGACGGCTCTTCAGGACGGACATGTGACACCTCCTGATGACATCCTGCCCGTTCGACCCTGTGAGGGTGCTGAGGACGACGGTACGGCCACCCGCGCGGGGGTGGCACCCTTGACTGCGTGCGGGTGCTGGTGGTGGAGGACGAGTCCCGGCTGGCGTCCGCCCTGCAACGGGGGCTGCAGGCCGAGGGGTTCGCGGTGGACGTGGCGGCGACCGGCCCGGCGGGGCTCGACGCGGCGCGGCACGGCGGCTACGACGCGATGATCCTCGACGTGATGCTGCCCGGCCTCTCCGGCTACGAGGTGGTCCGCCGGCTGCGCGCCGAGGAGCACTGGCTGCCGGTCCTCATGCTCTCGGCCAAGGACGGCGAGTACGACCAGGCCGACGGGCTGGACTGCGGTGCCGACGACTACCTCACCAAACCCTTCTCGTACGTCGTGCTGCTGGCCCGGCTGCGGGCCCTGCTGCGCCGCGGCGCGCCCGAACGCCCCACGGTGCTCGCGGTCGGCGACCTGCGGCTCGACCCGGCCCGGCGGCGGGTGACCCGGGCCGACGCCGAGGTCGCGCTGACCGCCCGCGAGTTCGCGCTGCTGGACTACCTGATGCGTCGCCCCGGCGAGGTGGTCTCCAAGATCGAGCTGCTGGACCACGTCTGGGACGCCAGCGACGAGACCGCGCCCAACGCCGTCGAGGTCTACGTCGGCTACCTGCGGCGCAAGATCGGCCGTGAACGGCTGGAGACGGTCCGGGGCGCCGGCTACCGGCTCGCCACGTGACGGGCGACGGAAGGGCCCCGTCCGATCGCCTCCGGTACGGGAGGCGTCCCTTCCCCGCACTCCGGCTGCGGGGGCCGGGGCGGCGGCTGCGTGCCGCGCTCGGGCTGCGGGGGCGGCTGATGGTGGTCGGGGTGCTGGGCGTCTCGCTGGGGCTGGCCGTCGGCGGGCTGGTCCTGCTCGGCGTACTCGGCTGGTCGCTGCAACGCGCCGTCGACACCGAGGCGTTCCGGACCGCAGACGCCGTGGCGCTGTTGGCCGCCGAGGACGCCCTGTCCGACCCCCTGCCGGTGGCCGGGGGGCAGGTCCGGGTGCAGGTGGTCGACGCGCAGGGACGGGTGCGGGCCGCCTCGATCGGCGCCGATCGGCTGGTGCCGATGGTCCCGCCCGACCGGATCGACGCCGGCGCGCGGCAGCGGCTGACGGTGTCGGGGGAGCGGGTCGACCTGGCCGGGCCGGTCCGGGTGGTGGCCGTGCCGGCCGGCACCGCCGCCGACCCGCTCACCGTCCTGGTGGCCCGCTCGCTGGCGGACGCGCGGCACAGCGGGCACGTCGTGCGGACCATCCTGCTGGTGAGCTTCCCGCTGCTGGTGGCCGTGCTCGCCGCCGTCGCCTGGCGGGTGGTCGGGGCCACCCTGCGCCCGGTGGAGACGCTGCGCCGGGGCGCCGAGGAGATCACCGGGCGCAACGGGGGCGGGCGGCTGCCCGTACCGGCCTCGCAGGACGAGATCCACCGGCTGGCGGTCACCCTCAACGGGATGCTGGGCCGGCTGGAGTCGGCCCGGGACCGGCAACGCGCCTTCGTCGCCGACGCCGCCCACGAGCTGCGCAGCCCACTGGCCAACATCCGTACGGAGCTGGAGGTGGCCCGGCGGCTGGCCGACCGGACGGACTGGACGGCCGTGTCGGCGAACCTGCTCGCCGACACCGAGCGCCTCGGCCGGCTCGTCGACGACCTGCTGCTGCTGGCCCGCCTCGACGAGCGCCCGCCGGCGCGGGCCACCGGGCCGGTCGACCTGGGCGCGCTGCTCGCGTCGGTGGCCGGCCGGTACCCGTCCCCGCCGGTGCGCCTCGACGCGCCGGCGGCGCCGCTGTGGACCGAGGGCGACCCCGACGAGCTGCGCCGGGTCCTGGCCAACCTGGTCGACAACGCGGTGCGGCACGCCCGGGGCGAGGTGGTGCTCGCGGCCCGCCCGGCCGGCCCCGGGGACACCCCGGCCCGGTCCACCTCCGCCCCGGACGGCGGCGGGCGGTCCGTCGACGGCGGGAACGGCGGAGCCCGGTCCACCGGCGCGGGGGACGGCGCGGCGGCGTACCACCTGGTGACGGTGACCGACGACGGACCCGGGATCCCGGCCGCGGACCGGGAGCGGGTGTTCGGCCGGTTCACCCGGCTCGACGACGCGCGGGCGCGCGACGACGGGGGCGCCGGGCTCGGCCTGGCCATCGTGCGCGAGCTGGTCCGCCGGGCCGGCGGCCGGATCGAGCTGACCGACGCCCGTCCCGGCGGCGACGGCGGCCCGGGGCTGCGGGTACGCCTGCTGCTGCCGGCCCTGACCGACCCGGAGCGGCCCTGAGGGGACGCCCGCCCGTCGCCCCCGCGCCGCGCCGACGGCAGCTCCAGGGACGCGGCCAGGGTGAACGGGCCGCCCGCCTGGATCCTGCCGACCCGTCAGCGGCGGCGGGTGCAGACCTCCTGCGCCCGCGCGATCGTGTCGGTGGACCACACGACGGCGACCGTGAAGCAGTAGTCGGTGCTGCGGTTCAGCCCGTAGACGACGAAGTCGGTGGTGCCGGCGGGCAGGTTGGCGAACGCCGTCTGGGCCTGGCCGACCCGGCCGCCCGAGATGACCACCGGGCCCTCGCCGCCGGCGGGGTACGTCCAGCGCAGCGCGACGTTGTCGCGGTTGTCGCGCAGGGTGACGGCCCCCGGCGGGGTGCCGGGGGAGGCGGCCGCCCCCGCCGTCGGGCCGGCGGCGGGCGGGGTGACCGTGCCGGCCGGGGTCGAGGCGGGCGCGCCGGTCGCGGCCGGAGGCGCCGGGTCGTCGTCGCCGTCCATCCCCGCCACCCCGGCGATCACGGCCGCCGTGCCGAGCAGCACCACCGCGACGCCGCCCACGACGAGGGGCAGCAGCCGGGTGTCCCGCCGGGCCGGCGCGCGGTGCACGGGCACCGGCAGCAGCCGCGACGACTCGTACGGCTCGTGCGGCTCCTCGGGCGCGCCGTGCGGGCGGACCCGATGCACCCCGTCGGCCTCCTCGGCGGAGCCGCCGGCCAGCGGCACGACCGACGGCGGCACGGCGCTGTCGGCGGGCTGGTCCCCGGCGTCGGGCTCCGGGGGCCACCAGCCCCGCGCCGGGTCCTCCGCCGGCTGCCGGGGATTCGGCACCGGGTGTGGCTGCCCGGCGGCCGGGTCGTCCGGGTCCGGCTCGGCGGGACGGTAGCCCGCCTGCGAGGGGTGGTACGCCGTCGGCGCGTCGCCGGGCGGCGGGGTGCGCGCGGACGGCACGATCGGGCCGTCCGGGCCGACGGGCGCGGTGTCGGCGCAGACATGGTCCGGGCTGGCGGCCGCCCGGGCGAGCGTCGCCACCTGCGTTGCCAGCGGATCGTCGGCCGGAAGGTGCTGCCGGCAGAGCTCCCGGGCCAACGCCAGGTTGTCGTGCGCCTCGGCGAACTGCCCGCAGTCGCGCTGCATCGCCCCGAGCCGCGCCAGCATCTTGATGCCGCTGGGGTGCCCGTCGCCGTAGACCTCGCGGTGCAGCTCCCAGGCGTCCTGGAGCCGGTCGCGGGCCACCTGGCACTGGCCGCGCGCGTACTCCACCGTCGCGAGGTCGGCGTGGGCGGCGAGCACCCGCAGCGACTCCGGGCCGTCCAGGGCGGTCAGCTCGATGATCACTTCCTGGTAGAGCCGGGCGGCGCGGGACCAGCTCCCGACCCGGTGCAGCACCGCCGCCAGGGTGGCCGCGGCGGCCACGGTGCGCTGGTCGGAGCGCCCGTGCAGCCTGGTCGTGGCCGCGTACGCGAAGGCGGCCCAGCCCCGGGCTGAGTGCGGTTCGCCGAGGGCGACCAGCACGCGGGCCTGGAGGCTGGCGGCCTCGGCCAGCTCGGGCGTGGCGTTGGCCGGGCGCGGATCGGCGTCGGTCAGCGCGTCGGCGAGCAGCCGCTGGGCGCCGGCGAGGTCGCCGGTGGACACCAGGTGGTGCGCCTGGTCAGTCAGTTCCCCGAAGCCGGAAGGCACGCCCCATCGTGCTCACCCGACGACGGTAAGTACAAGACCCGGGCCGGAGTGGATTGGTCAGGATCCGGTCAGGTGGTCGACGAGCGCCTCGCTGATCCGGCGCAACTGGTCCACCTGGGCGGGGCTCAGCGCGTCGAACAGGTGCCGGCGTACCCCCTCGACGTGGCCGGGCGCGGCGGCGGCGAGGGTCGCGAAGCCCTCGTCGGTGAGGACGGCGATCTGGCCGCGCCGGTCGGAGGGGCACTCCTCGCGGCGGACCCAGCCGGCCGCCTCCAGCCGGGCCACGGCGTGCGAGAGCCGGCTGCGGGAGGAGCCGCTCGCCTCGGCGAGTTCGCTCATCCGCAGCCGCCGCTCCGGCGCCTCGGAGAGGCGGACCAGGATCTCGTAGTAGGCGTGCGGCATCCCTGCGTCGTGTTGCAGCTCGCGGTCGAGCGTCTCCATCAGCGCGCGGGAGGCGGTCAGGAACGCACGCCAGGTGCGCTGCTCGTCCGGGTCCAGCCAGCGGGTCATGACACCCATCATACGCCCAGTAGTTGAAGGTTCAACCAAATCGCGCTAACGTCGGCGGCATGGGAATCCACCGCCTCAACCACGCCGTGCTCTACGTCAGTGACCTCGCCCGCAGCGTCGCCTTCTACCGCGACGTGCTGGGCTTCCGGCAGATCCCGATGACCCCGGACGGGTTCCGGGGCGCCGCCTTCCTCCAGGCCCCCGGCTCCACCAACGACCACGACCTCGGCCTGTTCGAGGTCGGCCAGGGCGCGCGCCGCTCCGCCGCCGGCCGCGGCACCGTCGGGCTCTACCACCTGGCCTGGGAGGTCGACACCCTCGACGAGCTGGCCGTCACCGCCGAGCGGCTCGCGGCGGCCGGCGCCCTCGTGGGCACCTCCGACCACGGCACCACCAAGAGCCTCTACGGGCAGGACCCGGACGGCCTGGAGTTCGAGGTCGTGTGGCTGGTGCCCGCCGACCGGCTCGACGACGCCGCCCTGGCCGCCCGCAAGCGGATCGGTCGGCTCGACCTGGCCGCCGAGCGGCGGCGCTACGGCGGCCAGACCCGCGGCGGGGTGGGCGTCTCCGTCCCGGCCTGAGCCGGCCGTCCCGGCGGATCCCCTGCCCGGCCGGCCCCGGGCGAGCCGCCCTCGGGCCCGGGCGTCGAACCGCCCGGCCCGGGGAGTGGCGTCCGGCCGGGGAAGCGGCGTCCGGCCGGCCGGGGGAGCGGCGTCCGGCCCGGGCCGCGTGCGGTAGAACGACAGCATGCCGACCGACGCCGTCCTGCGCGAGCTGCTCGTCCGACACCTGGAGACCTGGCTGCCGGGGGCGCTGCACCGCGCCCGCCGGGTCACCGTCGCCCTGGCGTACGACGACGGCGACGCCGACTCCGCCGAGGCCGCCCTGCGGGTGGTCGCCGAGTACGCCGACCGGCTGCGGGGCCGCCAGCTCACCGTGCTCGTCCTCGCCGCCGGCACCGAGGAACTGCCGGCCCGGCTGGGCGCGGTGGAGGCGGACCTGCCGGCCGAGGCCACCGTGCACCTGGTGCCCGGCGGGACCGCCCGCCTGCCGGTGGCGCTCAAGGCGGCCGGCGCGACCGGCGGGCCCCTGCTGTCGTACGTGGACGGGCCCGCCGACCCGGCCGTGCTGACCGCCGTGGCGGCCGGCAGGCCGGCCGAGGTGCTGCTCGCCACCGCGCCCGGCGTACCCGCCCGGGGCGCCCTCGCCGACGCCGGCTTCCCGCTGGCGACCGAGGTGGAGCTGGTGCCCGCCGACGGCGGGCCCGCGCGGCTGCTCGCCTTCGCGACCGGCTCGGACAAGAGCCTGGAGGCGTTCAAGGAGGCGCTCTGGGCGGTCGACGAGTTCGCCGGGGTCCGCTACCGCGACCCGGCCGACCCGGCCGGCCGGCTGCTCGACATCGCGCTGGCCCCCGAGCCCGGGCCGCTGCGCCGGGAACTGCTGGCCGAGCTGGCCCGCTCCGGCCCGCGTACGGTCACCGAGCTGCGCCGGTACGCCCTGACCGCGACCGTCTACCGCTCGGCCGACGCCGTCCGGGCGCTGACCGGGTTGCTCGGGGCGGGGGAGGTCACCCGCGACCCGGAGCACGGCCGGCTCGGCGGCGACGTGGTCGTCACCGGCCCGGACGCGCGGTCGGCTCCCTGACCGCGTCGACGGGTTCGCGGCCGGCCCGTTCCGCGCCGAACCCCTCCGCGCCGGCGCCACACCTGCACGCCGGCGCCTCTCTTCCGCGGCGGCGCCGCTCCTCGGGCGACGGCGGCCCGAACGCCGCGCGGGGTTCGACACCGACGGCCGGACGGTGGACGCGCTCTCCTCGAACATCGGCCACTTGCTGTGGAGC
>NZ_JBFAVI010000213.1:0-10461 GCF_040679695.1 Micromonospora sp. NPDC052213 | reverse complement strand
CCGGCCACGGCGACCACCGACGTGCCCGGGTCACCGCCGGTGGCCCCGGCCCGGATCCACCCTCCCGGTACCGAGAAAGGCAGCAGCACATGAACGACAGTCAGCACGGGATGAGCCGTCGCCGCATGCTCGGCGCCCTCGCCGGCGTCGCCGGCGCGGCGGCCGTCGGCGCGACCGGACTCGCCTCCGCCGCCGGCGCCAACGGCAACGGCGTCCTCGTCCCGCCCGGCAAGCGGGGCATCATCCTCTACAGCGTCCGGGACCGCATCGGCGCCGCCCCGGACACCAGCGGAGTGCCGTACGGCTTCGAGCGGGTGCTCGGGCGGCTCGCCGAGATCGGCTACCAGGAGGTGGAGTTCGCCGGCTACAACCAGCACACCTCCATCCTCGGCCGGCAGATCACCGCCGCGGAGATCCGCAAGATCCTCGACGACAACGGGCTGCGGGCCAACGGCTCGCACGCCTCGATCCCCGGCACGGTCACCCCGGACACCATCGCCGCGTTCGAGCGGACGCTGGACACCGCCGAGATCCTCGGCATGACCCACATCGGCACCGGCAGCGACCCGACCGGCAGCAACTACAAGGCCGACTGGGACGCCGCCGTCGACCGGTGGAACACCTTCGGCGAGATGGCCGCCGCCCGCGGGCTGAAGCTGTACACGCACAACCACGACGCGGCGTACAACTTCCTGCTCGACAGCGGCCCGCTGGACACCCTGGGCCGGCCGACCCGGTCCTCCGGCGTGCGGAAGCTGGAGTACTTCATCGCGCACACCAACCCGGAGTGGGTCTGGTTCGAGATGGACATCTACTGGGCGCACGTGGCCCAGCACCGGTTCCGCAGCTACACCGACCCGGACGGGGTGGTGCAGACCAGCATCTTCGACCCGCTGGCCGTGGTCGCCGCCCAGCCCATCCGGTTCCCGCTGTTCCACGCCAAGGACGGCGCGTTCAACCCCGCCAGCAGCGCGGGGTACGACATGGTGCCGCTCGGCCAGGGCGACATCGACTACGGCGGGTTCTTCGCCAACATGGGCGCCAAGGGCTACCACAACCCGATGTGGGAGCAGGACAACGCACCGGGCGGCGCCACCGACCCGGGCCGGTCGCTGCGCTACGCGGAGCTCAGTTTCCAGCACATGTCGAGTCTGCGGGGCTGACGGACCCGACACGCACCTAGGGGCCGCGTCCGGGACGACCGGGCGCGGCCCCGCGCGCCACACGCCGGTAACAGCGCCGTGGAAGACTTCAGGCCGGGAGGTGATGGCGATGGTCCTCGTCCGGCCTGAGAACGCGTACCAGGCACGGCTGGTCCGGCTGCTGCGCGACGACGGTCCCCGCTCGCGGGTGGAACTCGGCGACGCGGTGGGCCTGTCCCGGTCCAAGCTGGCCGCGGAGGTGGACCGGCTGGTCGAGCGGGGCCTGGTCGAGACCGCGGGGCCGGCGGCGTCGCGCGGCGGTCGCCGGTCCTCGATGCTGCGTGTCGCCGGCGGCGTGCGCTTCGCCGGCGTCGTCGTCGGCGCGGACCGGATCAGCGTCACGGTGACCGACGGCGAGTTGGCCGTGCTCGCCGGGGTCGCCGAGCCGATCGACGTCCGGGTGGGGCCGGAGCCGGTGCTCGGCCGGGCCGTCGAACTGGTCGGAAAGCTGCGGGCCGAGCTGGGTCTGGCCCAGCTCACCGGGGTCGGCGTCGGCCTGCCGGGGCCGGTCGGCTTCCCCGAGGGCACGCCGGCCTCCCCGGCGGCCATGCCGGGCTGGCACCGGTTCCCGGTGCGCGAGGCGCTCGCCGCCGAGCTGGGCTGCCCGGCCCTGGTCGACAACGACGCGAACGTGATGGCGCTCGGCGAGAAGCACGCCGGGGTCGGGCGCACCTTCGACGACTTCCTCTACGTCAAGCTCGGCACCGCGATCGGCTGCGGGCTGGTGCTCGGCGGCACGCCCTACCGGGGCGCGACGAGCAGCGCCGGGGACATCGCCCACCTGCCGCTCACCGAGGACGGACCGAGCTGCGCCTGCGGCGAGACCGGCTGCCTGGAGGCGTACTGCGGCGACCGCGGGCTGGTCGAGGCGGCGCTCGCCGCGGCCCGCGCGGGCCGGTCCACGGCGCTGGCGGCCCGGCTGGCCGAGGCGGGCACCCTCTCCGTGGCCGACGTCGTCGCGGCGGCGGGCGCGGGCGACGCGGCCGTGCAGGCCCTGGCCCGGGACGCGGCCCGCCGCCTGGGTCAGGTGCTGGTCGGTCTCGTGAGCTTCTTCAACCCGGGCATCGTCATCATCGGGGGCGCGCCGGCCGGGCTGGGCCACACGCTGCTGGCCGAGATCCGTGGGGTGGTCTACCGCCGGTCCGCGCCGCTGGCCACCGGCACGATGCCGATCGTGCTCTCCGACCTCGACGACCGCGCCGGTGCGGTGGGCGCGGCGCGGCTGGTCAGCGACCACCTCTTCTCGGCAGGCTGACGGGGGCCGAGTCCCCGCTGCGGGCCGAGTCCCCGCTGCGGGCCGAGTCCCCGCTGCCGCACGCGGCCGTGACCGCTGACGGGCCCTCGGTCCGTGCCGCCGAACGCGGCGTCGACCGGCAGCCGGGGGGACCCGGCCCGTGCCACTGACGGGTGCTCCGTCCTCGCTGCCGACGGGTGCTCAGCCCTCGCAGCGGACGGGTGCTCAGTCCTTGCCGCAGACGGGTGCTCAGTCCTTGCTGCTGAACGCGGCGTCGAAGGCCGCGGCCGGGGCGTCGAAGGCGAGCCGCCGGACGAACTGCAGGGCTTCGGGAGCGCCGACGAGGCGGTCCATGCCGGCGTCCTCCCACTCGATCGAGATCGGGCCGGCGTAGCCGATCGCGTTCAGCGCCCGGAAGCAGTCCTCCCAGGGCACGTCGCCGTGACCGGTCGAGACGAAGTCCCAGCCGCGCCGCATGTCCGCCCACGGCAGGTGCGAGGCGAGCCGGCCCCGCCGCCCGTCCCCCGTACGCACCTTCGCGTCCTTGCAGTCGACGTGGTAGATCCGGTCGGCGAAGTCGAAGATGAAGTTGACCGGGTCCAGCTCCTGCCAGACGAAGTGCGACGGGTCCCAGTTCAGCCCGAACGCGGGCCGGTGCCCGACGGCCTCCAGCGCCCGCTTCGTCGTCCAGTAGTCGTACGCGATCTCGCTCGGGTGCACCTCGTGGGCGAAGCGGACCCCGACGGAGTCGAAGACGTCGAGGATCGGGTTCCAGCGGTCGGCGAAGTCCTGGTAGCCCCGCTCGATCATCTCCGGCGGCACCGGCGGGAACATCGCCAGGGTGTGCCAGATCGACGACCCGGTGAAGCCCACGACGGTGTCCACGCCGAGCCTCGCCGCCGCCCGGGCGGTGTCCTTGATCTCCTCGGCGGCCCGTCGGCGTACGCCCTCGGGTTCGCCGTCGCCCCAGATCCGGGCCGGCAGGATGCCCTGGTGCCGCTCGTCGATGGGGTGGTCGCAGACGGCCTGACCGACCAGGTGGTTGGAGATCGCGTACACCTTCAGGTTGTGCTTCGCGAGGGTCTCCCGCTTCCGGTCGACGTACGAGTCGTCGGCGAGGGCCTTGTCGACCTCGAAGTGGTCGCCCCAGCAGGCGATCTCCAGCCCGTCGTAGCCCCACTCGGAGGCGAGCCGGCAGACCTCGTCGAACGGAAGGTCGGCCCACTGGCCGGTGAAGAGCGTGATGGGTCGCGCCATTGTCCTTCTCCCCTGTCGTGATGGGGGATTCCGTACGGGCGGGCCGGGGCGAGGGTGACCGGCCGGTACCGGTGAACGGCGGGGCCGCGGGGTGTGCCGGTGGGTGCGAAACGCACCGGAGCCCGCCGGGTTGCGCCTCCCGCCGGGTCACCGGCCACCAGAACGGTCGCCGCCCCCACTCTAGGCACCCCGGCGGCCCGAGGAAACCCCCCGCGGCCTGCCCGCCCTCCCGCCCCGCGATCGTGCAGTCCCGGCCCGTGTTCCGCGGCGTCCGCCGGAGACGCCGGGCACCAACTGCAAGATCGCGGGGACCCGGGTCAGGGCAGGGTCCACTTCTGGTTGGCGCCGGTGTGGCAGGTCCACAGGTGCACCGCCGTGCCGTCGGCGGGATTGTTGCCCGAGACGTCCAGGCACTTGCCGGACTGCGGGTTACGCAGCGTCCCGTCCGGCTGCGCCGACCAGTTCTGCGCACCCGTGCCGTTACACGTCCAGAGCTGGATCTTCGTGCCGTCCGCCGAACCGCCACCCGAGACGTCCAGACACTTGCCCAACGCCCGCACCGTCGAGTTCGGCGTCACCGTCCAGGTCTGCGCGGCGCTGCCGTTGCAGGTCCAGATCTGGATCTGGGTGCCGTCGGCCGTGGCGGCGTTGCGCACGTCCAGGCACTTGCCGGCCAGGCCCCGGATCGGGCCCACGCCGCCGCTGCCGCCGGGCCTGACCAGGGTGAAGTCGTCCACGTCGAAAAGCCCCGAGCCCGACCCGGTGAAGGTCAGGTAGAGGTTGCGGGTGCCGGACGGGACCCCGCCGAGGGTGGTGGTGACGTCGGCGAAGGTGGTCCAGCTTCCGGTGTTCGGCACCGCGACCGCGCCGAGCACGGTGCCGGTCGTGGATCCGGTACGCACCTGGAGGGTGCCGCCGGGCCCGCCCGAGACGACCCGCGCCCGGAACGACGTGACGCCGGTCAGGTCCACCCCGTCGTACGCGGCCCAGTCGCCCGGGTCGATGTGACCGAGCGTCTGACCACCGTTCGCCCCGGCCTTGGTGAACGGGGTGACGCCGCCGGCCGAGCTGAACGCCTCCGCCTGGATGGTGGTGTCGCCGGTCGGCGGGTTGGTGCCCAACTCCCTGATCCGGATGTTGCGGAACGAGGCGTCGTCGCCGGTGCCGTGGTTCTGGAGCCCGATGTGACCGGCGAGCGACCGGGCGGGGTCGGTGTTGGTGAAGTCGTTGATCTTCACGCCGTTGAGGAGGACCTGGAGGCGCTCGCCCTCGACGAGCAGCTCGTACGTGTTCCACTCCCCCGGCGGGTTGAGCGCCGCGTCCCGGGCGGCGAGGTCGGCGGACTTGAAGGTGTAGACCGCGCCGGTGGTGCGGTCGGCCGCGTCCGTGGCGTCGATCTGCACCTCGTAGCCGTTGTTCACCGCCGACCAGGGATCGCTCGACGGCGGGAAGCCGATGAAGACGCCGGAGTTGTCGTCGCCGGCGAGCCGCCAGTCCAGCTTGAGCGAGTAGTTGGTGAACTGCTTCGCGCTGTACCAGTAGAGCCCCATCCCACCGACCGAGGTGAGGGTGGCGTCGGCGTTGTCGAAGCCGCCCGGCCCGGCCTGGGACCAGCCGGTGGTCGAGCCGTCGTAGAGCGTGGTGTAGCCGGTCTCGGGGCGGCAGTCGGCCCTGGTGCGGCCGGCCGCGTACCGGATGCCGCCGAGCAGGTGGGCCCGGAAGGCCGGCTCGGCGTACGACGCCTGGGTGTGCCCGCCACCGGTGTAGAAGGCTCGGCCGCCGCTGTGGGTCTTGCACCAGGAGTGCGGGTGGTCGGCGCCCATCGAGCCGCCCGAGTAGGACGACTCGTCGAGGGTGGCCAGCACGCGGGCCGTGGAGCGGGCGTTGGTCTGGTAGTTGTACCACTCGTCGGTGCGGGTCCACGTCTGCGGCAGGTGCGCGGTGGCCGCGTGCGCCCGGTTCTCCGCCTTCACGTTCGCCTGCTGGATGTGCGGGTGCGAGGCGAAGTACGCGCCGACCAGGTTGCCGTAGAACGACCAGCCGTACTCGGTGTCGGCGGCGGCGTGCACGCCGACGAAGCCGCCGCCGGAGCCGATGTACGCCTCGAAGGCGCCCTGCTGGGCGGCGTCGAGCACGTCGCCGGTGGTGTTGAGGAAGACGACCGCCTCGTATCGGGCCAGGTTGGCGGTGGTGAACTGGGCGGCGTCCTCGGTGGCGGTGATGGTGAAGTTGTTGGCCGCGCCGAGGTCGCGGATGGCCTGGGTGCCGACCGCGATGGAGTTGTGCCGGAAGCCGGCGGTCTTCGAGAAGACCAGCACGTCGTACGGGGCGTCGGCGGCGCTGGCCGGGGCGGCCGGGGTGGTGCAGGCGAGGACGGCGAGGACGGCGGTGGCCGCGCCGAGGACGGTTCGCAGGAGTTTGCGCATGTCGCTCTCCCAACAGACGGGAGGAAGGGCCCCTGCCTCTGCACCAGGCGTTGGCAGGAGCCGTTCCCTTCGGGTCAGGGCAGGGTCCACTTCTGGTTGGCGCCGGTGTGGCAGGTCCACAGGTGCACCGCCGTGCCGTCGGCGGGATTGTTGCCCGAGACGTCCAGACACTTGCCGGACTGCGGGTTACGCAGCGTCCCGTCCGGCTGCGCCGACCAGTTCTGCGCCCCCGTGCCGTTGCACGTCCAGAGCTGGATCTTCGTGCCGTCCGCCGAACCGCCACCCGAGACGTCCAGACACTTGCCCAACGCCCGCACCGTCGAGTTCGGCGTCACCGCCCACGTCTGCGCCGCCGTGCCGTTGCAGCCGTAGATCTGGATCTGGGTGCCGTCGGCCGTGGCGGCGTTGCGCACGTCCAGGCACTTGCCGCCGAGCCCGACGACCGGGCCGGTGCGGACCGTCGCGCCGGTGGTGAAGGTGAACGAGTCGACGTCGTAGAGCGCGCCGGTGCCCGCGCCGGCGAAGGTCAGGTAGAGCGTGGTGGTGCCGGCCGGCGCCCCCGACAGGCTGCCGCTGACCGTGGTGAACGTGTCCCAGGCGCCGGTGACGGGGACCGTCGCGGAGCCGAGCACGGTGCCGGTGGCCGAGCCGGCCCGCACCTGGAGGGTGCCGCCGGAGCCGGCCGAGGAGACCCGGGCGCTGAACGAGGTCGCGTCGTCGAGCTTGTACGGCTCGAACGCGATCCAGTCGCCGTTGTGGATGTCGCCGACGGTCCTGCCGCCCTCGGCCGTGGCCTTGTCGAAGGTGTTGACGCCGGCGGAGGTCCTGAAGTGCTCCGCCTGGCGCTTGCGGGGCTGGAGGGTGTGCTGCTTGTGCGTGGTCAGCCCGCCCGCGTCGGTGTACTCCGCGTCGAAGATGGCGAAGATGTTCGCCGCGTCGTCGTGCTCGCCGTCGACGGGGATGGTGATCGAGCCCGAGCAGCCCGTCCTGGAGGTGATCTGGTGGCCGTGGCTGTCGTGGCCGAGCACGTAGGTCATCCTGACCCTGGTGCAGTCGATCGCGCCGTCCTCCGGGTCGGTCACGGTGATGCTGAACGGCACGGTGTCGCCGTAGCTGAACAGTTGGCCGTTGGCCGGGCTGTTGATGGTGACCGTGGGCGCGGTGTTGCCGACCCCGATCTGCACGTTCGCCGTGCCGGTGGCGTCCTGCGGGTCGCGGACGGTCAGCGTGACCTGGTAGGTGCCGTTGGCGGTGTAGGTCTTGCTGGGGTTGGCCGTCGTCGACGTGGTGCCGTCGCCGAAGTTCCAGGAGTACGTCAGCGCGCCGCCCTCCGGGTCCGACGACCCGGCCGAGGAGAAGTTCACGGTCAACGGCGCCGTGCCGGAGGTCCTGTCGGCCGAGGCGACCGCGGTCGGCGCGCGGTTGCCGCCGGCGATGTGGTCGTAGCGGTACAGCGCCGAGTTGGCGTCGCCGTTGAAGTAGCCGGTGCCGTAGTCCAGCACGTAGAGCGCCCCCTCCGGCCCGAACGCCATGTCCATGACCTGCTTGCCGTTCCACGGGAACGTGTCGATGGTGCCCGGCGCGCCGCCGGCGTCGAGGTGGATCGGCTTGACCCAGCCCCGGCCGAGTTCCCCGGCGAAGAACTGCCCGTCGAAGGACTGCGGGAACTTGGTGGTGGAGTTCAGCGCGGCGTCGTACCGGTAGACCGGGCCGGCCATCGGCGACTCGGAGCCGCCGCCGAACTCCGGCGGACTGCCGGCGTCGCCGGCGTACCGGATCCAGGCGGGCTTCGCCCCGGGCAGGGTGGGCAGGCCGGTGTTGCGGAAGGAGTTGTTGGTCGGCCCGCCGGCGCAGTCGTACTTGGCTCCGGCGGTCCCGGTGGCGAAGTCCCACTCGGCGTACGTCTCGGCGGCGGTGTTGGTGCCGGTGCAGTACGGCCAGCCGTAGTTGCCGGGGCCGGTGACCCGGTCGAACTCGACCTGTCCGCTGGGGCCCCGGGCGCTGGTGGTGCCGGCGTCCGGCCCGTAGTCGCCGACGTGGACGATGCCGGTGGCCCGGTCGACGCTCATCCGGAACGGGTTGCGGAAGCCCATCGCGTAGATCTCGGGGCGCGTCCTCGGGTCCGAGTCGACGAACATGTTCCCGGCCGGGATCGCGTACGTGCCGTCGGCGTTCACCCTGATCCGCAGGATCTTGCCGCGCAGGTCGTTGGTGTTGGCCGCGCTGCGCTGCGCGTCGTACGCGGGATTGCGGTTGGTGCGCTCGTCGATCGGCGCGTACCCGGCCGAGTCGAACGGGTTGGTGTCGTCGCCGGTGGAGAGGTAGAGGTTGCCGGCGGCGTCGAAGTCGATGTCGCCGCCGACGTGGCAGCACATGCCCCGGTCGGCGGGCACGTCGAGGATGTCGACCTTGCTGCCGGTGTTGATGGTGAAGTCGGCGTTGAGGGTGAACCGGGAGAGCCGGTTGACGCCCTGCCAGGCGGAGAAGTCGGTGCCGGTCGCCGGCGCGTCGCCGGCGGGGGTGGACAGCGGCGGGGCGTAGTAGAGGTAGATGTGCCGGTTGCTGGCGAAGTTCGGGTCGGCCCCGATGCCCTGCAACCCCTCCTCGTCGTGGGTGTAGACCGGCAGCGTGCCGATCACCGAGGTGGTGCCGGCGGAGTCCGTACGCCGGACGGTGCCGTTGCGGGCGGTGTGCAGGACCGACCGGTCCGGCAGCACCGCGATCGTCATGGGCTCGCCGACCTCGGCGACGCCCTTGGCGAGGGTGACCTGCTGGAAGTCGGTGCCGACGATGGGGTGGGCCTGGGCCGGAGTGGGGCCGCCCAGCGCGGCGGGGCCGGCGCCGAGGGCGACCGTGGCGGTGGCGGCCAGCAGCAGCGCCGCGCCGGCGGCGGCGGACCGTCGACCGGTCCCGTGGGTGGAAGCGTCCTTCGTGGACATGGATGTGCCGTCCCTTCCTGACCAGTGACTGCCAGGGCGGGCGCGCGCCGTCGCGCCGGATGCCGTAGCGGGGATGGGTCGGCCGCCGGGTGCTGTCCCGGCCGGCCGTGGCCTGCGAGGGGTGGGGTGTGCCACCGCTCGGAGGTCACCAGTCGATGGGTTCCCGCGCCGCCGGTTCACCTCGACGAAACATCTTCGCGATGGCCCGACACTAAACGACACACGTCTATGTGTCCACATGTTCCGACCGATCGGCGCGAACTTTCGTCGATCCCGCGAAAAGTCCCGGCGGCGGCCGGCGGCGGCCGATCAGAGCGTACGGTCGACGGCCTGGGCGGCGAGGGCGGCGAGGGCGGCACGGGCCTCGGGGGTCACGGGGGCCTCCGCCAGGGCCGCCAGGGCGGCATCGGCACGCACCCGGATCATCCGCTCGATCCGCTCGCGCGCGCCGGTACGCTCGATGATGTCCCGCAGCTCGGCGGCCCCGTCGGCGTCCAGCGCCGGGTTGCCGAACAGCTCCCGCAGCCTGGCGGCCTGCGCCCGGTCGGCGGCGCCACGGGCCAGCGCCATCATCACCGTCGGCTTGCCCTCCCGCAGGTCGTCCAGGACCGACTTGCCCGTGACGGCCGGATCGCCGAAGACCCCCAGCACGTCGTCGCGCAGCTGGAACGCGTCGCCCAGCGGGTCGCCGAACGCGGCCAGCTCGGCGACCGGCCCCGGGCCCGCCCCGGCCAGCGTCGCCCCGATCTGCAGCGGCCGGGTGACCGTGTAGCGGGCAGCCTTCATCCGGATCACGGTCAGCGCGCTGGCCACCGAGCCGTCGCCCACCCCGGAGACCAGGTCCAGGTACTCGCCCGCGATCACCTCGGTGCGCATCAGCGCGAATACCGCGCATCCCCGGTGCACCCGCGCGGCGTCCAGCCCGCACTCGTGGAACATCTGGTCGGACCAGGCGGCGCACAGGTCGCCGCAGAGCAGGGCCGTGTTGCGCCCGTACGCCTCGGGGTCGCCCCGCCAGGACGAGCGGGCGTGCAGGTCGGCGAAGAGCCGGTGCACCGACGGCTCGCCCCGGCGGCGGTCGCTGCCGTCGAGGATGTCGTCGTGGATCAGCGCGAACGCGTGGAACAGCTCCAGCGCGGCGGCGGCCACCACGATCGGGGCACCGTCGGGGGCGCCGGCGCCCCGCCAGCCCCAGTAGCAGAAGAGCGGGCGAAGCCGCTTCCCGCCGGCCAGCACGAACCGGTGCAGCGCGGTGAAGACGCCCCGGGGCGCGCCGTCCGGCCAGTCCCGGCCCTGCCGGTCGAGGAACGCGGCCAGCTCGGCGTCGACACGGGCCCGCAGTTCGCCGGTGTCGGGGGGCGCGACGGTGACGGTCACGACGCCTCCCCCGGTCGTCCGGCCGC
>NZ_JBFAVI010000212.1:0-10574 GCF_040679695.1 Micromonospora sp. NPDC052213 | reverse complement strand
GGCGCGGCCCCCCGGCCCCCCCCCCCCCCGCCGGCGTCTCCGCGTACGGCCGGCGAACGGGAGGTGAATGCCACTGTTCCGGCGTCTTCCCCGGGGCGCGCACGGCGTGGCAGGCTACCGGCACGTAGGACCACTGGGCGACCAGCCAACGATGACTGACCGCTAGGAGGACGGGCCGATGGGCGAAATGGTGAGCTTCACCAGCAACGGGGGTACGCGCGAGGGGTATCTCGCGATACCGTCCGGCGGTGCGGCCAGCCCAGCGGTCATCGTCATCCAGGACTGGTGGGGGCTCGTGCCCCACATCACCTCCGTCGCGGACCGGTTCGCCGAGGCCGGGTTCGTGGCCCTCGCCCCGGACTTCCGCCACGGCGGCCCGGCCAGCAAGCCCGACGAGCCGCGCCAGATGCTGAACAGCCCGCAGATGGACGAGGCGGCGGCGGACATCGCCGCCGCGGCGGACTACCTCGCCGGGCGTTCCGAGGTCACCGGCAAGGTCGGCTGCGCGGGCTTCTGCGCCGGCGCGAGCCTGGCCCTGTGGGCGGCCAGCCGCACCGAGCGGATCGTCGCCACCGCCGCCTTCTACCCCCGGCTGCCCTGGGACGGGATGGGCTCCGAGTGGGCCGACTACGCGGGCAAGGCCGCCCTCATCCACTGCTCCGAAGCCGACGGCACCTCCGCCGCCGACGGCGTGCAGACCGTCCGCCGCGCCGTCGAGACCGCCGGCGGCACGTGCCAGACCTACGACTACCCCGGCACCGCACACGCCTTCTTCAACGAGGACCGGCCGGAGAACTTCGACCAGCGCGCCGCCGCCACCGCCTGGGCGCGCACCCTCGAACTCTTCCGGGCCAAGCTTGGCTGAGCCGCGTACGCCCGACGAGGTGGTCGCCCGCGCCGCGCGGGCGACCGACCTCGCCGACCTCGACGCCGCCGTCAGCGACTGCTTCGCCTGCCCCCGCCTGGTCGAGTGGCGCGAGGAGGTGGCCCGCACGCGCCGGGCGGCCTTCCGCGACCAGGAGTACTGGGGCCGGCCGGTGCCCGGCTTCGGCGCCCCCGACGCGCGCATCGCCATCCTCGGCCTGGCGCCCGCCGCGCACGGCGGGAACCGCACCGGCCGGATCTTCACCGGCGACCGCTCCGGCGACGTGCTCTTCGCCGCGCTGCACCGCGCCGGGCTGGCCAACCAGCCGACGAGTGTCGCCGCCGACGACGGTCTGTCCCTGCGGGACACCCGCATCTTCGCCGCCGTGCGCTGCGCGCCGCCGGACAACAAGCCCACCCCGGGCGAGCGGGACACCTGCGCACCGTGGCTGCACCGCGAGGTCGCGCTGATCCGGCCCACCCTGCGCGTCGTGGTCGCGCTCGGCGCCTTCGCCTGGTCCGCGTGGTGGCCGGCGCTGCGTCAGGTGTACGGCCAGCGCCCGCCCGCCCCGCGACCGGCGTTCGGTCATGGGGCACACTGGTCCGGCACGGCCGCACCGGAGCTGCTGGGCTGCTATCACGTCAGCCAGCAGAACACCTTCACCGGACGGCTGACACCAGGGATGCTGGACGACGTGTTCGCCCGGGCGAAGCAGTTGGCCGGGGTGGACTGAGCACGCGGGGGCGGTGGCGATGACGGACGGAACGCGTCGGCCCGCGACGCACCCCCCGGCGGCCCGGAGGTAACCCCGGATGGATCTGAGCGTGCTGCGCAGGTGGTGGCCGGTCGCCGCGGTCGGCGTCCTGCTCGCCGTCGCCGCGTTGGCGTCCGCCAACTCGTCGATCGGCGCCAGCCGGATCCCGCCCGCCGCCGACAACCTCCCCTACGTGCCGGAGTACCCGACCGCCGAGCCGGCCGCGTCGATCCCCGTCGAGCCCCGGGACGCCGGCGAGGCCACCCAGGCGAGCATCCCGCCGTGGCTCGGCACGGTCGCCCTCGTGCTGCTGGGGTCGGCCCTGCTCGCCGCGTTCGGCTACCTCGCCTGGACGCTGGTCCGGGGCGCGATGCGCCGCACCACCCGGGCGCTGCCGCGGCAGCGGAACCGGCGTACGGCCGAGGGCACCGCCCGCGAGGTGGCCGCCGCCCTCGACGCCGGCCTGGTGGAGCTGGACGACGCGGACGCCGACCCGCGCGCCGCGGTCATCGCCTGCTGGGTACGCCTCGAAGAGGCCGCGGCCGGCGCCGGTGTGCCCCGGCTGGCCGGGGACACCCCCACCGACCTGGTCACCCGCCTGCTGCGGGGCGACCCGTCGGCGGGGGTGCCGGCGATCGTCAGCGCCGACGTGCTGGCCGAGTTCGCGCACGTCTACCGCGAGGCCCGGTACGCCACCCGGCCCGTCGACGAGCGCACCCGCGACCAGGCCCGTGCGGCACTGCGCCGGCTGCGGGCCGAGCTGACCACCGTGGTCGACGGCGACGCCGGAGTGCCGACGTGACCGGGTCGTGGCGGGCGCCCGCCCGGCGTGATGAGGTGGCGCCGTGAGCAGCACCAGCATCGACGACCTGCTGAGCTTCGAGGAGGAGCGGCCGGGGCGCGCCGACCGGTCCCGGGGCGGGCGGGCCGGCCGGGTTTTCCGCGCCCTGGCCGGCATCGCGGCGGTCGTGGTGGTGCTGGTCGCCGGCCTGCGCGCGGTGGGGCTCCAGGTCTCCCTGCTGGTCCTGGTCGCCGGGGTGCTCGCGCTGTTCGTGGTGCGCCGGGTCGTCGCCGCCCTCGCGCCCCCGCCCCCGTCTCGGGCCGGTGCCCGGGCCCCGGCCGGCGACGACGACGGCACGTGGAACTGGGGCGCCCGGGACGCGCTGCGCACCGCGATCAACGGCTGGGAGCGTCCGCTGGACTGGTGCGGGAGCAGCCAGGAGCGGTTCGCCGCGCGGGTCCTGCCGCGGCTCGGCGAACTGGCCGACGAGCGGCTGCGTCAGCGCCACGGCCTGACCCGGGAGTCGGACCCGACCCGCGCCCGCGCCCTGCTGGGCGACCAGCTCTGGACCTTCCTCAGCACGCCCTCCCGCCGCCCCCCGTCGCCGCGCGACCTCGCGGCGATCGTCGCCGAACTGGAGAAGATATGAACGACGTGGACCGCAGCATGCCCGCCGCGGAGGTCGGCCACCTCGCCCGGTCGGTGCTGGAGGCGGTCGGTCAGGTCGTGGTCGGCAAGCGGGACGCGCTGGAGCTGGTCCTCGCCGGCATCCTGGCCGGCGGGCACGTGCTGCTGGAGGACCTGCCGGGGCTGGGCAAGACGCTGACGGCGCGCTCCTTCGCGCAGGCGCTCGGGCTGGACTTCCGCCGGCTCCAGTTCACTCCCGACCTGCTGCCGGCCGACGTCACCGGCTCGTTCCTCTACGACCAGCGCAGCGGCGACTTCGCGTTCCGGGCCGGCCCGGTCTTCACCAACCTGCTCCTCGCCGACGAGATCAACCGGACCCCGCCGAAAACCCAGTCGGCCCTGCTGGAGGCGATGCAGGAGAAGCAGGTCTCGGTCGAGGGCGTCACCTACCGGCTGGACGAGCCGTTCCACGTGCTGGCCACCGCCAACCCCATCGAGTACGAGGGCACCTACCCGCTGCCCGAGGCGCAGCTCGACCGGTTCCTCCTCCGGGTCTCCTTCGGCTATCCCGAGCACGAGGAGGAGTGGGAGGTGCTGCGCCGGCGGATGGCCCGCCGCCGCGAGGAGGCGGACATCAAGCCCGTGGTCGACGCGGCCACCCTGCGCGCCATGCAGGCCGCGCTGGAGGACGTGGTGGTCGAGGACTCCGTCGGCCGTTACATCGTCGCGCTGACCGCCGCCACCCGGGAGCACCCGTCGGTGCTGGTGGGCGCCTCGCCGCGCGGCTCGCTGGCGCTGCTGCTGCTGGCCCGGGTGCGGGCCGTGATGGCCGGCCGCGACTACGTGGTGCCGGAGGACGTCAAGGAGGTCGCGGCGCCCGCGCTGGCGCACCGGATCACGCTGCGTCCGGAGATGTGGCTGCGCCGCGTCGACCCGTCCTTCGTGGTCGGCGAGGTGCTGGAGGCGACCCCGGCGCCGGCCAGCGGGGCGCTGCCCAGCTACGCCGCCGGCCGGCCCGGGCACTGATGGTCGCGCCCGCCGTGCCGCCCCTCGCCGAGTCGCCGGAGCAGGGGCCGCAGCCCGCGACCGGCTGGGTGCCCACCTGGGCGCTCGGCCGGGCGGTGCTGCTCACCGGCCTGCTGCTGATCGCGGGGGTGCTGCTCGGCCGGGTCGACCTGATCGTGCTGGCCGCCCCGTTCGCGATCGGCACCGCGTACGCGCTGCGCCGCCGGCCGGCCGCCCTGCCGCAGGTCTGGATCTCCGCCGACGAGGGGCACCTGGTCGAGGGCGGCGAGCTGACCGGCACGGTCAGCGTCGGCAACCCGGACGTGCTCGACTACGACGTGGCGGTGGTCCGCAGCCGGGTCTCGCCGTGGCTGCGGGTGGAGCGGGCCACGATCGCCGGGGCGGTGGCCGCGTCCGGCGCCCCCTCGGCTGTCGTCCCGTCCGTCGCCGACCGGCCCTTCGTGACCGCCGTCCCGACCGACGCGGCCGTCGACCTGGAACTGGCCGGCACGGCGCTGCGCTGGGGCCGGCACCCGGTCGGCCCGGCCGGCGCCCGGGTCGCCGCCGCGCAGGGCCTGCTGGTCTCCCGCGCGGTGGTCACCGAGCCGGCCCGGGTCCGGGTCTACCCGAGGACCGAGCCGTTCGACGCGGTCGAGGCGATGCCCCGGGCCGCCGGCCTGGTCGGGGCGCACCACTCGCGCCGGCCCGGCGAGGGCGGGGAGCTGGCCGGTGTGCGGGTCTTCGCCCCGGGCGACCGGCTGCGCCGGATCGACTGGCGCGTGTCGCTGCGCGCCCGGCAGCTGCACGTCGCGGCCACCCTCTCCGACCGGGACGCCGAGGTGGTGGTGCTGCTCGACGTGCTCGCCGAGGCGGGCCGCTCCGGCGGCGTGTCCGGCACCGCCTCCGTGCTGGACACCACGGTCCGGGCCGCCGCCGCGATCGCCGAGCACTACCTGCACCGCGGCGACCGGGTGTCGATGCTGGAGTACGGCCCGGCCGCCCGCCGGCTGCGCCCGGCCACCGGCCGCCGGCAGTACCTGACCGTCCTGGAGTGGCTGCTCGACGTGCGCGCCGAGCCCTCCCCGCACGAGCCGTACGACCAGGTCTTCGGGCCGCAGTTGCTCTCCGCGGACGCGCTGGTGGTGGTCCTCACCCCGCTGCTGGACGAGCGGTCGGCGCCGATGCTGGCCCGGCTGGCCCGTTCGGGGCGGTTCGTCGTCGCGGTGGACACCCTGCCGGCCGACCTCGCCCCGCCGAAGGACCGGGGCTGGGCCGAGGTGGCGTACCGGCTGTGGCGGCTGGACCGGGACACCATGATCGGGCAGTTGCGGGAGCACGGCGTGCCGGTGGTGCGCTGGGCCGGCGCGGGCAGCCTCGACCAGGTGCTGCGGGACGTGGCGCGGCTGGCCACCGCCCCGAGGGTGGGGGCCCGATGAATCCGGTCATCGAGCGGGTCCGGGCGGTGCGGCACGCGGCCACCCGGGTCAGCCTGACGCCGCTGCTGGTCCGCGCCGGCATCTTCCTCACCACGCTGGTCGGGCTGGTGGTGGCGTACCCGTCGCAGGTGCTCCTCGGTCGGCCGCTGCTCGCCCTGGTCGTGGTGGCGCTGCTGCCGGCGCTCGGACCACGCCGGGTCTGGCCGACCTTCGCCGCGCTGGTCACGGTCGGCGGCTGGCTGGTCGCCACCGACGGGTACGGCCGGCCGATCGCGCTCTGGCGGCTGCTCACCGTGGCGGCCGCGCTCTACCTCACGCACACCCTCTGCGCGCTGGCCGCCGTCCTGCCGTACGACGCGGTGGTCGACCCGGACGTGATCGTGCGCTGGCTCGCGCGGGCCGGCACGGTGCTGTTGGGGGCCTTCGTGCTCGGCGTCCTCCTCGTGGAGGTCGGCGGCCTCGGCGACGGCGCCGGATCCCAACTCTCGACCGCGGCCGGACTGTTGGCGGCGGTGGCGTTGACAGCGTTGCTGGGGTGGCTGCTGCGCCGCCGTTAACCTGCCGGTAACCGCAGTTGCGCAGGTCACAGGGGTTGTGCTCCGTCACAGAAGAGGGGCGCGATCGGGATTAGCCGGGCCGCGCCGGGAAAGATAGATGACGTGAATCCGAAGCGGATCCTTGTGGTGGGTGCCGGGCACGTTGGTCTCTACGCGGCCCTGCGCCTGTCGAAGAAGCTCAGCTCCCGTGAGGCTGAGGTCATCGTGGTGGACCCTCAGCCCCACATGACCTACCAGCCCTTCCTGCCCGAGGCGGCGGCCGGCAACATCTCGCCCCGGCACTCCGTGGTGCCGCTGCGACGCGAGTTGCGGCGGTGCAAGGTGGTGGCGGGCACCGTGACGCGGATCGACCACGACCGCAAGACCGCCGTCGTGCAGCCGATCAGCGGCCCGACCCGGGAGATCCCGTACGACCACGTCGTCGTCGCCCCCGGCTCGGTCTCGCGGACGCTGCCGATCCCCGGCCTGCACGAGCACGGCATCGGCTTCAAGACCATCGGTGAGGCCATCTACCTGCGCAACCACGTGCTGGACCGGCTCGACGTGGCCGCCGTCACGCCGGACCCGGAGGTCCGTCGGTCCGCGCTGACCTTCACCTTCGTCGGCGGTGGCTATGCCGGCATCGAGGCGCTCGCCGAGATGGAGGACATGGCCCGGGACGCGCTGAGGTACTACCCGGAGCTCAAGCCCGAGGACATGCGCTGGGTGCTGGTCGAGGCGACCCAGCGGGTGCTGCCGGAGGTCGACCGGGACATGGGCGCCTACACGGTCCAGCAGCTGCTCAAGCGGAACATGGACATCCGGCTGGACACCCGCCTGGAGTCCTGCGTCGACGGGGTGGTGAAGCTCTCCGACGGCGACAGCTTCCGCTCCGACACCATCGTCTGGACGGCCGGCGTCAAGCCGTCCCCGATGCTGGACGCGACGGACTTCCCCCGCGACGAGCGGCGCCGGGTCACCTGCCTGCCGACCCTCCAGATCGTCGACGGCGACCGGGTGGTCGAGGGCGCCTGGAGCGCCGGTGACTGCGCGGCGGTGCCGGACCTGACCAAGGAGCCGGGCAACTACTGCTCGCCGAGCGCCCAGCACGCGGTCCGCCAGGCCGCCCGGATGGCCGACAACATCGCCAACGTGGTGCGCGGCCGGGAGCCGGTGGAGTACAAGCACAAGCACGCCGGCAGCGTGGCCAGCCTCGGCCTGCACAAGGGCGTCGCCCAGGTGTACGGGATCAAGATGACCGGCTGGCCGGCCTGGTTCATGCACCGGACGTACCACATGAGCCGGATCCCGTCGTTCAACCGGAAGGTCCGGGTCGTGGTCGACTGGTCCCTGGCGTTCTTCCTCAAGCGTGAGGTGGTCGCCCTGGGCCAGCTGCACGACCCGCGCGAGGAGTTCGCCGAGGCGTCCCAGCCCGTCGGCGCCGTCCGGTCCTGACCGAGCAGGACAGCAGGCCCCTCCGCGCGAGCGGAGGGGCCTGCTGTCCGTGTGGGCGGGTTCCCGCCGCCGCGGCGGGCGGGCGTACGCCGGTCAGACCCGCCAGATCCAGGCGTCGGCGATCCGGGTCGACGGCCCGTAGAGCTGCTCCAGCGTGCCGCGCAGGCTGTCGGCGTGCGGGGTGTCGACGGCCAGCGCGACGCAGGAGGCACCCCAGAAGTCGGCGTCCTTCGCGGCCTGCCGCCGCTGCTGGTCCCCGATCAGCGGCTGCCCGCCGCGTTTGGCGACCTCGGTCAGCAGGGCGGACGTGGGCAGCTTGTAGGTGCCCATCGCCGCCGTGCCGTCCCGGCCGTACGGGCCGATGAAAAAGCCCTCCGGCATGCCGAACGCGGCGTCGGCGGCGGTGGCCCAGCGCATCGGCCACGGCTCCTGCGGCGTGGCGAGCGGCACCGGCACCAGCACCCCGCCCGGCTCGACGCACTGCCGCCAGTGGCCGGCCGTGACGAACTCCGGCACCGGCGGGCGCGCGGCGGTGGGCAGCGGGGCGGGCAGCAGCGGCAGCAGCGCCACGCCGACCGCCGCCGGGACCAGCCGCCGGGCCCGGCCCGCGCCGCGCAGCGCCCGGTCGGCCGCGAGCACCAGCAGCGTGGCGATCAGCGGGAGCGCCGCGAGGGCGAACCGCATCGGCAGCGCGCCGTCCACCACGGGCAGCCCGGAGAGCAGTGTGTACGGCCCCGGCACGGCGGTGCGCTCGCCGTCGAGCACCACCCGGGGGCCGAGCGACAGGGCCCCCATCGCCAGCGCCCCGACCACGCACGCGACGGCCAGCGGGCGGCGACCCAGCCAGACCGCGCAGCCGGTGGTGACCAGCAGCAGGGGCCACCCGAGGAAGGTGTTGTACTCGGCCGGGCCGGTGGTCAGCCGGGCGGCCTCGTCGCTGCCGACCACCGACAGCGGCGACACCGTCCACCAACTGCGCAGGTCAGCCGAGAAGTAGTGCGGGCTGAACATGCCGTCCGCGACGCCCTGCGGCCCGGCGAACTGGAACCACAGCGGCCAGGCCAGCACGAGCAGGGCCAGCCCGGCGGCGAGCACCATCCCGGCGGCGAAGCCGGGCAGGGCGCGGCGGGCCAGGCCAGGGTCCGTCACGGCGTACGTGACCGCCATCACCAGCAGCGTCAGCGCACAGAGGAAGAGCACCTCCTCGCCGATGAAGACCTGCGCCGTGACCGCCGCCGCCAGCCCGACGGCGGAGCTGACGATCCGCCGGTGGTCCGGCCGGCCGGCGAGGGCCTGCCGCCGGTCGACGGCGGCCCCGGCGGCGGCGCGGGCCGCGGGGTCAGGGCCGGCGGTGGCCCGGCCGGCGGGGTCGGCGGCGCGCAGCAGCCGGACCACCAGCCAGACGATCACCGGGACCAGCCACTGGGCGGTCATGTGCAGGTGGCTGTTGGTCTGCGAGACCATGCCCGGGCCGAAGCCGCAGAGGGCGGCGCCCAGCGCGGCGGCGACCCGGTGGGCGCCCAGCGTCCGGGTGAAGAGCAGATACCAGGCGACGGCGGTGCCGGCCAGGTTCGCCAGCGCCAGCAGCGCGAAGGTGACCGGCGCCCCGAGCAGCAGGGTGACCGGGGCGAGGAGGATCCCCAGCGCGATGACCGTGGTGTTGGTCATCAGGTTCACCCCGTCCGGCGCGTTGAGCCGGTCGGTGAGCAGGTCGAAGTCGCCGAGCAGCGCCCGCGCGTCGACGGCGAGGAACCACTCGTAGAGGGCCTGGTCCGCCGGGTTCAGCGCGAGGACCCGGGCCGCCGGGTCGGGCCAGAGCCCGTGGGTGAGCCAGCCGGCCAGCGCGACGAAGAGGAGCCCGACCGTGACGCCCGCCCGATGCCGGGAAACCGTGGTCAGCAGGCGGGCCGGCGAGAGCCGGCGCGGCAGCCGGTCGGCGGCGAGGACGGCCTGGTCAGGGGCGGCGTCGGGGGCCGTGGGGGCTGCGCTGCTCACGGCTTCGACCCTAGTGTGACCCGGGCGTCGGGGTACGCCGGGTCGCCGCCGACCGGCTACCGTGACACTGCACCAGGCGTGTCGACGCGCCCGGTGTCACCCGCCCGGGTGGTGGAACGGCAGACACGGCCGCCTTAAAAGCGGCTGCCGCAAGGCGTGCGGGTTCGACCCCCGCCCCGGGCACCCCCACCACTCTCAGCATCCGCTCAGCTTGGCGATCACCACGCGGCTGCCCTGGGCGTTTACTCTTGAGGGGCACGTTCACGTGCAACGACCCCCTGAGGGAGGCCTGACAGTGAAGACTTCGAACCCGGTGCTCGCCCGGCTCGGCCAGGCGGCCGAGCGGGAGCGCTCCGCCGGGTACGCCCCGACCGGGCCCTATGGACAGCCCGGCTACCCCCAGCAGTACCCGACGGAGGCCGGCTACCCGGCGGCTCCGCCGGCCGTCAACACCATGTCGGTCGACGACGTGGTGGTCAAGACCGTCACCCTCCTCGGCATCCTCGGCGTCTCCGCCGCGGCCGCCTGGGTGCTGGTGCCGGACGCCCTGCTCGGTGCCGCCTGGATCGGCGCGGCGGTGGTCGGCCTGGTGCTCGGCCTGATCATCTCGTTCTCCCGGATGGCGAACCCGGCGCTGGTGGTCGCGTACGCCGTCGTCGAGGGCGTCTTCGTCGGCATGGTGAGCAAGTTCTTCGACTCGCTCTACGACGGCATCGTGCTCCAGGCGGTGACCGCCACCTTCGGCGTCTTCTTCGTGATGGCGATGCTCTACAAGGCGAAGGTCATCCGGGCGACCCCGAAGTTCGTCAAGGGCATGATCGCCGTGATGGCGGGCCTCTTCGCCGTCATGCTGATCAACCTCGTGCTGGCGCTCTTCGACATCAACACCGGCCTGCGCGACGGCAGCCCGCTGGCGATCGGCTTCAGCCTGGTCTGCATCGTGGTCGCCTCGCTGAGCTTCGTGCTCAGCTTCAAGGAGATTGAGGACGGCGTCCGGATGGGCCTGCCGCAGCGCTACTCCTGGGTCGCCGCCTTCGGCATCCTGGTGAGCCTGGTCTGGCTCTACATCGAGATCCTGCGCCTGCTGAGCTACTTCCAGGGCGACGACTGACCGTCGCCC
>NZ_JBFAVI010000211.1:0-10627 GCF_040679695.1 Micromonospora sp. NPDC052213 | reverse complement strand
GGCCGTGGCGGGTGTCGCGGGGGCGGGGTGGGGGGGGGGGGGCGGGCGCCCCCGGCGGGGGGCGCCGCGGGGGGGGGCCGCCCCCCCCCCCGCCCCCGGTCGAGGGCGGCCGGACTCAGTCGAGCCCGAGGTCGCGGCGCAGCTTGGCGACGTGGCCCGTCGCCTTGACGTTGTAGAGCGCGCGCTCGATCTTCCCGTCGGCGTCGATCACGAAGGTCGAGCGGATCACGCCGGTCACCGTCCGGCCGTACGACTGCTTCTCGCCGTACGCGCCGTACGCGATCAGCACCGACTTGTCGGTGTCCGCGACCAGCGGGAAGGTGATGGCGTCGCGCTCGCGGAACTTCGCCAGCTTCTCCGGCTTGTCCGGCGAGATGCCGACGACCTCGTAGCCGGCCGCCTGGAGCGAGGCGAGCGAGTCGCGGAAGTCGCAGGCCTGCTTGGTGCAGCCGGGCGTCATGGCCGCCGGGTAGGCGTACAGCACGACCTTGCGGCCACGCAGGTCGGCCAGCGAGAGCGTCTCGCCGGTGTCGGTGGGCAGGCGGAAGTCGGGGGCGGGGTCACCGGGGGAGAGGCGGTCGGGCGCGGTCATGGTCACGACCCTACCGCCGGTGCCGGCCCGCCGGCCGCGGGCGACGCGCCGGCACCGCGCCCGGCGTCCGGTACTTCCGGCCCGCGTCCGACGCGCTCCGGCCCGGCGTCCGTGCGGCGGACGGTGGTCGATGCCAGCGCTGTTGCCAGATATTCGGCAACAGCGATGGACGGGAAATGCGCAGACCCCGCGGGGCGCGGACGGACCGCCGAGGCGTGGGAGGTCGTGGGGAAACGCTGGCGATGCCCCACTGACCCCCACCCCGCCCCGGAGTCGTCAGGGGCGGGGCGCCGTGGGGGCGGGGGTGGGAGAGGGGGAGGGGCGGCGGGAGGTGGCGTGGAGGCGGAGGGCGCCGGCCGCCGCGGCGCCGACGCCGGTGACCAGGACGACGGCGACCAGGATCCGGGCCGCCGTCGCCGGCCACGGGACGGGGGCGACGGCGCGGGCGAAGACCGCGGCGTTCGCCACCCCGGCGAAGAGCGCCAGGCAGGCGCCGGCCAGCGCCAGCGCGAAGTCGGCGGCCGGCCGTCGGGCCAGCGCGTACACCCCGGCGGCGATCGCGCCGAGCCCGGTCAGCAGCGCCCACACCTGCCCGCCGAGCAGGCCGGTCAGCAGGCCGCCGACGCCCCGCGCCCCGGCGTCGAGCTCCCGGCCCACGGTGAACGCCACCGCGGCCACCCCGCCGAGCACCAACAGCCCGCCGAGCCCGGCCAGCGCCCGCGCGCCCGGCGCCGATCCGGCCGGCAGCAGCCCCAGCGCGCCGACCGCGAGCAGCCCGACCGTGGCGACCACCCACCAGGCGTACGCGTCCGGCGGCGGCACCCAGTCCAGGGTGCCGTGGATCTCCATCGGCTCGGCGCCGGCGCGCAGCGGCACCACCCAGTCCCGCACCCGGTGCTCCCGGTCGGGGGCGGCCCGCACCTGCGGCGGCGGCGCCGACTCGCGCCAGAGCGCCCGCTGGTCGTGCCAGCGCGCCGTGGACGAGTCGTCGACCCGCCGCCAGTCCGGCGGCGCGGCCGGGTCCGCCTCGGCCGGCAGCCGGGTGTCCCCGGCGATGGTCCGGTTCAGGTACGTCGCGGGGGAGCGGACGTTCTCGTACACCCCGTCGGGACCCACCCGCAGGTACGGCTCGCCGGAGTAGCCGACCACCTCGACGGCCTGGTCGCCGGTGTTGGTCAGCTCCAGCCGGGCGCCCGCCTCCACCACCCGTACGCTCAGCCCCTCCCGGGCCGGGGTGACCGCCGTCACCTCGGTGCGGTAGTCGGTGCCGTCGGGGGCGTCCGCCCCGTGCGCGGCCGCCGGCCCGGCGAGCGCGAGCGCCGCGGCCAGCGCGGCGACGAGCACCAGGCCGGCGCGGGCCAGCAGGTCACGGATCACTTGCCGGCCGCCTCCACCGCCGCCTTGATCCCCTCCGGGCTGCGGTCGGCGACTTCCTGGCCGTCGACCACGATGGTCGGGGTGCCGGTGATGCCGGCCTTGCTGGCCTCGTCGGTCACGTGCTCCGTCCACGGCTTGAAGGTGCCCTCCCGCAGGCAGGAGGCGAACCCGTCCCGGTCGATGCCGGCGCCCGCCGCGATGTCCACCAGCTCGTCGTCGCTGAGCCCGGCGCCGCCCTCCGGCGGCTGCCGGTCGAACAGTGCCTTGGCGTACTCCCGGTACCGGCCGCTCTCGGCCGCGCAGCCGGAGGCCGCCGAGGACCGGGTCGAGTACTGGGTGGTGGAGAAGCGGTTGAGGTAGGCCACGGGGTGGTAGACGACCCGCACCTTGCCCTCGCTGATGAGCTGGTCGATCGTCGGGCCGCTGACCTGCTCGAACTGCCTGCAGGCCGGGCAGAGGAAGTCCTCGTAGACGTCCACGGTGACCGGGCCCGAGCCGGCGACGACGCCGGTGCCGGCCTCGTTCGCGCCGGTCGGCGGGGTGAAGTCGTCGGAGCGCTGGCTGGAGTAGACGCTCCAGCCGATGAGGCCGGCGATCACCAGGACGGCGACGGCGGCCACGGAGACCCAGAGCGTCCGCTTGCGCCGCTGCTCCCGGGCGAGCTGTTCGCGGACCACCCGCGCGGCGCCCTTCTGCCCCTTGCGACTACTCATTCTCGTCCTCCACGGGTACGTCCCCCGTCAGCCAGCCGTCCACGGAGACGGGCGTGCGGGGCCAGATCAGCAGGAATCCGGCCAGTGCCAGGAATCCCAGGTCCCGGAGGATCTCCGGGAGGTAGCTCGGCGCCTGCCCCTCGGCGAGTTGGCCGCCGCTGCCGAAGCAGCCGCAGTCGATCGCCAGGCCCCGGCTCCAGGCCGAGGCGATGCCGGCGACGAAGACCACCAGCAGCGCCGCGGAGACCGCGGCGCTCAGCCGGGTGGCCAGCCCGAGGAGCAGTAGCACGCCCAACGCCAGCTCCACGAAGGGCAGCGCCGCGCCGACCACCGTGGCGACGTCGTAGGGCATGACCTGGTACGCGTTGACGGCGCGACCGGAGGCGGCCAGGTCACCGACCTTGCTGCCGCCGGCGATCAGCCAGACGGCGGCCAGGCCCAGCCGGGCGGCCACGCCGAGCCAGGGGCGGACGGCCGGCCAGCGGGCGGCCGGAGTACGGGGGGCGGTCACGATCATTGGACGTCGCGTCCGCCACGGAAGTTCCCGGCCACGTTCCCGCTCATCCGGCGAGGGCGTCGCCGACCGCCTCGACGAGGTCGTTGCGGGCCCGGGCCACCCGGGAGCGGATGGTGCCCACCGGCACCCCCTCCACGGCGGCGGCCTCGGCGTACGACAGGCCGAGCAGCTGGGTGAGCACGAACGCCCCGCGCCGCTCGGCGGAGAGCCGGCGGACCAGGTCGGCGGCGCCGAGCTGGCCGGCGGGGTCGGGGTGCGACCGGCTGGCCCCCGCGTCGGCCGCGAGCCGCTCGTCGAGCCGCCGGCGGCGCACGACCGTGCGCAGGTGGTCGGCGCAGGCCCGCCGGGCGATGCCGAGCAGCCAGGTCCGCGCGCTGGACCGCCCCTCGAACGCCGGCAGCCCCCGGAACGCCCGCAGGTAGGTCTCCTGCGTCAGGTCGTCGGCGCTGTCCGGGTCGACCAGCGCGGCGGCGAAGCGCCACACCTCGGCCTGGGTGAGCCGGACGAAGGCGGCCTGGGCGACGGGATCCCCGTCGCGGGCGGCCAGCGCCCACACCGTCGCCGACTCGCGCGCGGCGGCGGCGTCGGTGGGACCGACGGCGGAGGTGTCGCGCGGGGCGGGGATCACGACAACCCAGGTTACGCGGCACGGCAGGAGGGGGCAGGGTCCTTCGGCCCTTCCATGGCCTGCGCCACGCCGGGAACTTTTCCGGCTCGCCGCACGACTACCCGCTCATGACTTGCGACGACGTACGCACGGCGCTGTCGGCGCGGCTGGACGGCGAGGACCCGCAGGCGGCGTCGGCGGTGCTGGACGCGCACACGGCGCGTTGCCCCGGCTGCCGCGCCTGGCTGGCCCGGGCCGAGCAGGTGACCCGGCTGGCCCGGGTGCGGGCGGTGGCGGTGCCCGACCTGACGGCCTCGGTGCTCGCGGCGGTCGCCGCCGACCCGGTCGCGGCCCGGCGCGCGCCGGAGGCGACCCGGCGGGCCCGCCGTCAGGTGCTGCGGGTCGCCGTCGCGGTCGCCGCCGTCGCCCAGTTGTCGATCGCGTTGCCGGTGCTGCTGGCCGGGCTGGACGTGACCGTCGACCCGCACACCAGCCGGGAGATGGCCTCCTTCGACGTGGCGCTGGCCGTCGGCTTCGCGCTGGCCGCGTGGCGGCCGGAGCGGGCCCGCGCGTTCGTGCCGGTGGCGCTGGTGCTGGCGGTGTGCCTGGCCGGCACCAGCGCCGTCGACATCGCCAACTCCACCACCGCCCTCGTGCACGAGGTCGGCCACCTGGCCGCCGTGGTGCAGGCGGGGCTGCTGTGGGCGCTGGGCCGGGTCGGCGGCGAGTCCGGCAGCCCGGTGTCGACGTCACTCCGGGCCCGGCATGGCTGACCACGCTCCGCCCCGGGCACGTACGCCCGAGCAGGGAGTCGCGCGGGCCGGTGGGCCTCGGGCAGCTCCGCACGGTCGGACTCGCGCCCGGCGGGTCGGGTCCGCGAGCATGACCGGCATGAGTGTCGCCAACCGTCGCCGGTTCGCCCGGCTGACCGCCGCCGTCGGCCTGCTGATCGCCGTCGTCGCCCTGTTGATCGCCCCCGCCGGCCCCGCCAGCGCCCACGCGGTGCTGGTGAGCAGCAGCCCGGTCGCCTCGGCGGTGGTGTCGAGCGGGCCGGCCGAGGTGGTGCTGACCTTCAGCGAGTCCGTCCGCAAGGTGCCGGGCAAGATCCGGGTGATCGCGCCGGACGGCTCCCGCGCCGATCGGGGCGAGCCGAGCTTCTCCGGCAGCGTGGTCACGATCCCGGTCGACTCGGCCGGGGGGCGCGGCACCTACCTGGTCAGCTACCGGGTGATCTCCGCCGACAGCCATCCGGTCTCCGGCGCGTTCACCTACTCCGTCGGCGCGCCCTCCACGCCCCCGGTCGACACCGGGGACGACAGCCGGGCCGACCCGGTGGTCGGCAACGCGGTCAAGGTCGCCAAGTACGTCGGCTACGCCGGCCTGCTGCTGCTCGTCGGCCCGGCGATGGTCCTCGCCGCGCTGTGGCCCCGGCGGCTGCCCCGGCAGGGCCCGGCGCGGCTGGCCTGGGCCGGGCTCGGCCTGGTGGTGCTCTCCACCGTGGCGAACCTCCTGCTCCAGGTGCCCTACACCGCCGGCGGGGGCGTGTTCGACGTGACCGGCGAGGGGCTCAGCGCGGTGCTGGGCAGCACCTTCGGCGCGGCGCATCTGGTGCGGCTGGGCCTGCTGGCCGCGGCGGCGTTCCTGCTCCGGCCGCTGCTGGCCGGGCCGGTCGGCCGCGCCGACCTGGTGATCCTGGGCATCCTCGGGGTGGCGGCCCTGCTGACCTGGCCGCTGGCCGGGCACCCGGCGGCCTCGCCCGCCCCGGCGGTCTCCGTCGTCGTCGACGCGGTCCACCTGGGCAGCATGGCCGTCTGGCTGGGCGGGCTGGTGATGCTCGCCGCCTTCCTGCTGCGCCGGGCCGACGAGCGGGAACTGGGCGCGATCCTGCCGATCTGGTCGCGCTGGGCGACGCTGGCCGTCTCGGCGCTGCTGCTCGCCGGCACCGTCCAGGCGTTGATCGAGGTCGCCACGCCGGGCGCGCTGGTCGACACCACCTACGGGCGGCTGCTGCTCGGCAAGATCGGGCTGTTCGCGCTGGTCATCGCGGTGGCCGCGTACTCCCGGCAGTTGGTGCGCCGCACGGCGGCCGGGCGGCCGGCGCCGATGCGGCGGGCGGTCTGGGCGGAGTTGGCGATCACCGCCGTGGTGCTCGGCCTGACCGCCGTCCTGGTGCAGACCACCCCGGCCCGCACCGCCGGCTCCGACGTGACCGGCGGTTCCCCCGGTTACTTCTCCACGACGCTGTCCAGCCCGATCTACTCCCTCCAGGTGGAGCTGGACCCGGCCGAGCGGGGCAACAACACCGTGCACTTCTACGCGTACACGAAGGACAACCGGCCACAGCCGGTGGTGGAGTGGCGCGCCACGGCGGCCCTGCCGTCGGCCGGGATCGAAGCGATCGAGGTCCCGCTGCTGCCGCTGACCGACAACCACGCCACCGGCGAGATCAACCTGCCGGCGGCGGGGGAGTGGCAGTTGCGCGTGACCGTCCGCACGTCCGACATCGACCAGGCCACGGTGACCGCCACCGTGCCGATCAGGTAACAGGAAGGCTCCCAGATGATCCGTCTCCGGCGTACCGCAGCCGCCGCAGCCGCCCTGGCGCTCGGCGCCGTCGCCACCGCCGTCCTCGGCTTCGCGGCGCCCGCCTCCGCCCACGTTTCGGTCAACCCGCAGGAGGCGACCCAGGGCGGCTACGGCCGGTTCGCCTTCCGGGTGCCCAACGAGAGCGACACCGCCTCCACGACCAAGGTGGAGGTGGTGCTGCCCGAGAACGCGCCGGTGGGCTCCGTGTCGACCATGCCGGTGCCCGGCTGGACGGTGGCGGTGGAGAAGCGCAAGGTCGACCCGCCGGTCGAGGTGCACGGCAGCCAGCTCACCGAGGTCGTCGCCAAGCTCACCTGGACGGCGACCGGAAACGCCGGGGTCAAGCCCGGCGAGTTCCAGGAGTTCCCGGTCTCGATGGGTCCGCTGCCGCAGGTCGACACGATGGTCTTCAAGACGCTGCAGACCTACTCCGACGGCAACGTGCAGCGCTGGATCGAGGAGCCGACCCCCGGCGGGGAGGAGCCGGAGAGCCCGGCCCCGGTGCTCACCCTCACCGCGGCCTCGCCGTCGGCCGCCCCCACCGGCGGCGCCGCCCCGGCGCAGGCCGACGACGATGACGACGCCGAGGGCGTCGGCCTGGCCACCGGGCTCGGCATCGCCGGCCTGGTCGCCGGGGCGGGGGGCCTGTTGCTCGGCGGTCTCGCCTTCGCGCGGAGCCGGCGGGAGCCCGCGCCGAAGGCGTGAGCCCCTCCCGCACCCTCCACCGGCCCGTCGGCGTACCCGGCGGGCCGGCGGCTTTCCGGGCCGGTGCCGTGGATATCCGCTGATCAGTCGGTCCTCGTCGGTAAGGTCGGCCGGGTATCCGGCTACGGAGGGGGACGAGGCGAATGCGGTTCGTGCGGGCGCTCGGCGGAGTGCTGCTGCTGACCATCGGGATTCCGGCGCTGCTCGCCGGCGGGGTGCTCGGGATGCTCACCCGGCACGCCGACCCGGCAGGCGCCTTCAGCGCCCGGTTCGAGACCGTGCACACCCCCGGGCACGCGGTGGTTGTCCGGGACCTCGACGAGCTGCTGCGCGCGGAGGCGCCGTTCGCCCGGGTCGGGCAGGCCCGGCTCCGGCTGGACGCCCGCACGGCCGACGGCCCGGCCTTCGTCGGGCTGGCCCCCGCCGACGAGGTGCGGCGCTGGCTCGACCCGGTGCCGCACGCCGAGATCCGCCGGGTGGCCCTGGCCCGGGGCCCGCTGCCGGTCCGGCTGGAGCCCGCCACACCGGCCGCCGGCTCCACACCGGCCGTCACGCCGATCGGTCAGCCCTTCTGGGTACGCGAGGGGATCGGCACGCTGGAGTGGTCCCCGCAGGAGCTGGCCGACCGGCGGCTGAGCCTGGTGGTGCTGCGCCCCGACGGGCGGGCCGACCTGACCCTGGAGCTGCGCGCCGGGCTGCGGGCCGGCTGGACCGCCCCGGCGACCGCGGGCCTGCTGGCCGGCGGGGTGCTGGCGGTGGTGCTCGCCGTGCTGCTCCTGTTGCGCCCGGTACGCCCGCGCGAGGTGGTCTTCGTGGTCGAACCGGACCAGGTGCCGGTGCTGGCCGGGAGGCTCGGCGTGACCTCGCTCAGCGGACTGGGCGCCCAGCCGACCCGGGACAGCGACCGGTCCCGGGTCGTCGGGCGTCAGCTCGCCTCGGTCGGCGCCGGCCCCGCGCCGTCCCGGACCGCCATCGGGCCGGTGCCCGCGCGCCGCCCCGCGACGCTCGCCGACCTCGCCGGCGGCGATCCGGCGGTCCGCCCGCCCGAGGTGACCCTCAGCCTGGCCTGGCCGCCGGCCGTTGCCGAGGCGACGGCCGCGCCGGCCCCGACGGAGGGCCGGCCCCGCCCGGACCCCCCGACCACGGCGGACTCCCCGCCCACCGCGGATTTCCCGGCCGCCCCGGATACCCCGGCGGCCCCAGAATCCCCTGCCACCCCGGCCTAACCGGCGGCCCCGGATTCCCCGGACGCCGCGCGCTGACCTGCCCGGGCGACCCGGACGGCGAGTGGCCCTCCGCGCTGCCGACGCGGAGGGCCACCTTCACCGGGGGATCGGTGCTACCCGAGAGACACCTGAGGTAGTTGTGACCAGATTAGCGGTGAAGGGGGCTACTCGGGAAGACTGTCCATTTGGTGTGACTTCCCGGCCCGGCGCCCGACCGGCAGCGCCACCAGCAGCAGCAGGCTCAGCAGCACGTACGTGTTGCGCACCAGGAACTCGCCCGGCGAGTCGGTGCGCACCGGGGCGACGCCCCAGTCGTAGAAGGTCACCACGCCGTACACGATCAGGGCGGTCGTGCCGACGGCGAGCGCGGCCAGCCCGTTCCGGCGGCGGAGGCCCTCGCCGGTGCCGGGGTCGGCGCTCATCGCCGCGTCCGCCAGCACCACCACCGCGGGGATGAACCAGTAGATGTGGTGGGTCCAGGTGATGGGGCTGACCAGCGCGCCGACCAGCCCGGTGAGGGCGAGCCCGGTGAGCGGGTCCCCCGCCCGGGCGGCCCGCGCCGCCCGCCACAGCCCGTACCCGGCGACGACCGCGACCAGCAGCAGCCAGAGCATCCGGTCCGGCTTCTCCGGGGCGGTGATGCGACTGAGCAGCCCGAACAGCGACTGGTTGCCGGTGTAGTCGGTGCGGCCGACCCGGTCGGTCGCCCACAGCTCGTGGGTCCAGAACCGCCACGAGTCACGCGGCGCGACCGCCGCGGCGAGCAGGGTCGCGGCGGCGGCCGTCGCGCTCGCCACCGCCGCCGCCCGCCACCGTCGGGTGGCCAGCAGGTAGACGATGAAGATGCCCGGGAAGAGCTTGAGCGCCGTCGCCAGCCCGACACCCACGCCGGCCCACCGAGCCGCCCGGGGTACGGCGAAGAGCAGGTCGGCCAGGATCAGCACGACCAGCAGCATGTTGATCTGACCGAAGGTGATCGTCTCCCGGGTGCTCTCCACGGCCAGCACGAGCAGGACCGCCACCGTGAGGGTGAACACACGGGGCAGGCCGTGCCGGGCGATCACCGGCGCCGACAGCCAACGGGTGGTGACCACCACCGCGAGCGCGGTCAGGATCGTGAAGATCGTCACGGTGGCGCCCAGCGGCAGCAACGCGAACGGGCGCAGCAGCAGCGCGCTGAACGGCGGGTAGGTGAAGTAGAGCTCGCCCTGCACCCGGTCGGGCTGGACGTAGTCGTAGAGCGGGTTGCCGGCCGCCCACCAGTCCATCGCCCGCATGTAGATCTTCAGGTCGAAGAAGTCGTGCACCAGCCCGGGCAGGTAGAGCGCCGGCAGCACGGCGGCCAGTGCCAGCACGGCGGCGAGCCGACGGACCGTACGGCCGCCCGGGTCGTCGTCGGTGACGGCGGGCGGTGCGGCGGGTTCGGCTGGCACGGGGAAACCCTAGCGGTCGGGTCGCGCCACGGTGCGCGGGCGCGCGGCCGGCGGGGCTGCGCGTAGTCTGGGCCGGTGGCTGATCTTCTCGTCTGGATCGACTGTGAGATGACCGGGTTGGACCTCGGCAGGGACAAGCTGATCGAGGTCGCCGCGCTCGTCACCGATCCCGATCTCAACGTGCTCGGGGAGGGTGTCGACGTGGTGATCCACGCCGACGAGGCGGCGCTGGAGGCGATGCCGGAGATCGTCCGCACGATGCACGGCAAGTCGGGGCTGACCGAGGAGGTCCGGCGCTCGACGGTGACCCTGGCCGAGGCGGAGGACATGGTCCTCGACTACGTCGCCAGCCACGTCAAGGACCCGCGCACCGCGCCGCTGTGCGGCAACTCGATCGCCACCGACCGGGGCTTCATCGCCCGGGACATGCCGCGCCTCGACGCGCACCTGCACTACCGGATGATCGACGTCTCCTCGATCAAGGAGCTGTGCCGCCGCTGGTACCCGCGGGTGTACTTCGGCCAGCCGCAGAAGGGGCTCGCGCACCGGGCACTGGCCGACATCCGGGAGAGCATCCGCGAGCTGGAGTACTACCGGCGGACCCTCTTCGTGCCGCTGCCCGGCCCCGACGTGGAGACCGCCAAGGCGATCGCCGCCCAACTCTGATTTCGGGGCGGAGAACCCGCTGGACGCGGCGGGCGGGGGTGGGGCTATTATTGGTCCGCACCCCGCCCGGGGCGATCGACCGGGTGCGGAAGGCATGGTGGCTGTAGCTCAGTTGGCAGAGCACCGGGTTGTGGTCCCGGTTGTCGTGGGTTCAATTCCCATCAGTCACCCGGTTGCCGAAGGCCCCCTCCGCGAGGAGGGGGCC
>NZ_JBFAVI010000210.1:0-10670 GCF_040679695.1 Micromonospora sp. NPDC052213 | reverse complement strand
TCCGCACCCAGCTTCACCAACACCTGAGCGGCCACGCCCTCACCCTCACGGATCAGACCCAGCAGGATGTGCTCCGTGCCGATGTAGTTGTGCCCGAGCTGCAACGCCTCACGCAGCGACAGCTCCAACACCTTCTTGGCCCGCGGCGTGAACGGAATGTGCCCGCTCGGCGCCTGCTGACCCTGGCCGATGATCTCCTCGACCTGCTGACGCACACCCTCCAGAGAGATACCAAGACTCTCCAGAGCCTTGGCAGCCACGCCCTCACCCTCATGGATCAGACCCAGCAGGATGTGCTCCGTACCGATGTAGTTGTGGTTGAGCATCCGGGCCTCTTCCTGGGCCAGGACGACAACCCGTCGCGCTCGGTCGGTGAACCGCTCGAACATGCCCTCGTGCTCCTCACGTGCCGTGCGCACTCGATCTTGATGGTCAAGAAGTCGTGGCGGGGCCGGTGCGCGGACGTCCGGGACGGGCGTCCGTGCCTACTTACTCTATCGCCGCAGACCGACTCCGCTGAGGTCGTGTGTCCCCGCCGGAGGCCGCGTACGCGTCGTTTTACTCAACCGTCCGCGCTCAGGGGGTGTTCCGCGACCCCCGCCTGTACGCGCAGAGCGAAATTCGGCCACCGCCCGGGCCGCGTCCGCAGGCCGGTGCCGGCGCTGACGCGGCCCCGAACCCGGGCCGCCCGGGAGTCGTCCACAGGCTGTGGACAGATTCTCCACCGGCTGTGGACAACCTCCGTCGGGGCGGAATTCTTCCCGGTCCGGGCGCACCGTGGGCGGATACGGCGACGCCGGCCCGGAGAGGTGCTCCGGCCCGGCGTCTGTCGCCCGTCGGCGGTCGGGTCAGTGACCGGCCTTGGAGTGGTACTCGTCGACGATCTCCTGCGGGATCCGGCCCCGGTCGGAGATGTCCTTGCCGGCCTTCTTGGCCCAGGCCCGGATCGCCTTGTTCTGCTCCCGGTCGGCGGTGGCGCCGCCCCGGCCGCGCGCGGCCCGGCCGCCCACGACGACACCGCCCCGGCCCACCTTGGTGCCGTTGGCGATGTAGGGAGCGAATACGTCACGCAATTTCTCGGCGTTCGAGCTCGACAGGTCGATCTCGTACTGAACGCCGTCGAGCGCGAACTTGACGGTCTCGTCAGCGTCCCCGCCGTCCAGGTCATCGACCAGCTTATGAATGATCTGCTTGGCCACGTCCCACATTCCTTTCGAGCAGGGTGCTCCTGCAAACTTGAGAGCACAATAACCCGTGCGACGCTTGTCGCGTCAATAGGATGCGGTAACGACCCGGTGCGAGTACGCGACTACTCCGGCCGTACCAGGGGGAAGAGGATGGTTTCCCGAATTCCCAGGCCCGTCAGCGCCATCAAGAGCCGATCGATTCCCATTCCCATACCCCCGGCCGGCGGCATTCCGTACTCCATCGCCCGGAGGAAGTCCTCGTCCAGCCGCATCGCCTCGTCGTCGCCGCGGGCCGCGAGCTGCGCCTGGGCCAGCAGCCGCTCCCGCTGCACCACCGGGTCCACCAGTTCCGAGTACGCCGTCCCCAGCTCGAACCCGAGCACGTAGAGGTCCCACTTCTCGGCCAGCCCCGGCTCGCTGCGGTGCGCCCGGGTGAGCGGGCTGGTCTCCTCCGGGTAGTCGCGGACGAAGGTGGGTGCCTGGAGGCCGGGGACGACCAGTTCCTCGAACAGTTCCTCGGCGAGCTTGCCCGGCCCCCACTTCGGGTCGACCGCCAATCCGACCTTGTCGGCGTACTCGACGAGGCGGGCGTGCTCGGTGCGTACCGTGACTTCCTCGCCGAGCGCCTCGGAAAGCACCCCGAAGAGGGTCACCGAGCGCCACTCGCCGCCCAGATCGAACTCCCGGCCGTCGGCGTGGGTCACCACGGTCGAGCCGGCGACCGCGATCGCCGCCTGCTGCACGAGATTGCGGGTCAGCTCCGCCATCGTGTCGTAGTCGCCGTACGCCTGGTATGCCTCGAGCATCGCGAACTCCGGGGAGTGCGAGGAGTCGATGCCCTCATTACGGAAGTTGCGGTTGATCTCGAAGACCCGGTCGACGCCGCCGACGACGGCCCGCTTGAGAAACAGTTCCGGCGCGATTCGCAGATACAGATCGGTGCTCAGCGCATTGCTGTGGGTCACGAATGGCCGGGCCGCCGCGCCGCCGTGCAGCAACTGCAGCATCGGGGTCTCCACCTCGATGAAGTCCCGGTCGTGCAGCGAGTCGCGCAGGCTGCGGACGGTCGCGGCCCGGGTGCGCACCATCTGGCGCGCCTGCGGCCGGACGATCAGGTCGACGTAGCGCTGCCGGACCCGCGCCTCCTCGCTCAGCGGCTTGTGCGCCACCGGCAGCGGGCGCAGCGCCTTCGCCGTGACCGCCCACTCGTCGGCCAACACGGACAGCTCGCCCCGGCGGCTGGTGATCACCTCGCCGGTCACCCCGACGTGGTCGCCGAGGTCGACGAGGCGCTTCCAGTCGTCCAGCCGCTCGGCGCCGACCCGGTCCAGCGAGAGCATCGCCTGCAACTCGGTGCCGTCGCCGTCCCTGAGGGTGGCGAAGCAGAGCTTGCCGGTGTTGCGTACGAAGATCACCCGGCCGGTGACCGAGGCGCGGTCGCCGGTGGCGGTGTCGGTGGGCAGCTCGGCGTACTTCTCGCGGATCTCGGCCAGCGTGCTGGTCCGGGGGAATCCGACCGGGTACGGCTCGACGCCCTCGGCGAGCATCCGGTCCCGCTTCTCCCGGCGGACCTTCATCTGCTCGGGAAGGTCGTCGGCGGGATCGACTGGCACGGGAGTCTGCTCGGTCACGGCACGCTTCCTCAGAAGGAGATTTCGGGCGGGGTCAGGCCCCGAGCGTACTCAAGGCTCCAGGGAGGCGTTACGGGATAACCTGCCCGCCATGACCGACCCCACTCACGCCCTGTCGTTCGGTGCGGCGGCGGGCGAATACGACCGGTTCCGGCCCCGCTGGCGGCGCCCGGCCCCGGCGGCGGCCCGGGACCGGGGCCGGCGGGGTCAGACGTTGCGGTCGTAGACCATCCGCAGGCCGATCAGGGTGATCATCGGCTCGTGGTGGGTGATCGTGCGGCACTCGTTGATCACCAGGCCGGCGAGCCCGCCGGTGGCGATGACGGCCCGCACCTCGCCCAGCTCCTCGGTCATCCGCTCGACGATCCGGTCGACCTGGCCGGCGAAGCCGAAGTAGAGGCCGGACTGGAGGCACTCGACGGTGTTCTTGCCGATCACCGAGCGGGGCCGGGTGGCCTCCACCTTGCGCAGCTGGGCGGCTCGGGCGGCGAGCGCGTCGAAGGAGATCTCGATGCCCGGCGCGAAGGCGCCGCCGAGGAACTCGCCCCGGTCGCTGATCACGTCGAAGTTGGTGGTGGTGCCGAAGTCCACCACGATCGACGGCCCGCCGTAGAGGGTGTACGCGGCCAGGGTGTTCACCACCCGGTCGGCGCCCACCTCCTTCGGGTTGTCGATGGCGAGCTGCACACCGGTGCGCACCCCGGGCTCGACGATCACGCTCGGCAGGTCGGCGTAGTAGCGGGACAGCATGGTGCGCAGCGAGCGCAGCGCGGCCGGCACGGTGGAGCAGGCCGCCACCCCGGTGATCTCGACGGCGTCCCCGGCGAGCAGGCCCCGGAACTTCAGGCCCAGCTCGTCCGCCGTCGACCGCGCATCGGTCTTGATCCGCCAGGAGTGCACCAGCTTGTCGCCGTCGAAGGTCGCCAGCACGGTGTTGGTGTTTCCGATGTCGATGCAGAGCAGCACGATCGCAGCCTAGACAACGGCCTGCCGCCGGTTCACTCGGTGCGCAGGTCCATGGCAATGTCGAGGATCGGCGAGGAGTGGGTCAGCGCCCCGACCGACAGGAAGTCGACGCCGGTCGCCGCGTACCGCGCCGCGACGTCGAGGGTCAGCCCGCCGGTCGCCTCCAGCTCCGCCCGGTCCCCCACGGTGGCAACCACCTCGGTGAGCATCTCCGGGGTCATGTTGTCCAGCAGCAGGAATTCCGCTCCGGCCTCGACGGCCTCCACCGCCTCGGCGAGCGTGTCCACCTCGACCTGCACCGGCACGTCCGGGAAGGTCTCCCGGACCCGGCGGAAGGCCGCCGTGATGCCGCCCGCCGCCAGCTTGTGGTTGTCCTTGATCATGGCGACGTCGTGCAGGCCCATCCGCTTGTTCGTGCCGCCGCCGGCCCGGACCGCGTACTTCTCCAGGGCGCGCAGGCCCGGGGTGGTCTTGCGGGTGTCCAGCACCATCGCCTTCGTGCCGGCCAGGGCGTCCGCCCAGGCCCGGGTGTGGGTGGCCACGCCGGACATCCGGCAGAGCAGGTTGAGCGCCGTCCGCTCGGCGGTGAGCAGCAGCCGGGTCGGACCGGTCACCGTGGCCAGCACGTCGCCGCGTGCCACCCGCGCGCCGTCGTGGGCCACCCGCGACACCTCGACCGTGCGGCCCGCGCCGGTCGCCTCGCCGACCAGCTCGAAGACGGCCGCCGCCACGGCCAGCCCGGCGACCACCCCGTCGGCGCGGGCCACCAGGTCGGCGGTGTCGGTCTGCCCGGCCGGGATGGTGGCGACGCTGGTGACGTCCAGGAAGTCGGGGCCCAGGTCCTCCGCGAGCGCGTTCTCGATCACCCGCCGCACCTGCACCGGATCCAGGCCGGCGTCCCGCAACGCCCGCTCCGTCGACTCCGTCATCGGACTTCCTCCCACTGAGACGTCAACCGGCCCTGCGCCCCGACCGCGCCGACGAGGTGGCCGTGCCACCGCTCGTCGGCCGCCGGGAAGTCCTCCCGCCAGTGGCAGCCCCGGGTCTCCCGGCGGGCGTACGCGGCGGCGACCAGCGCCGACGCCACGGTGATCAGGTTCGTCGCCTCCCAGTCGGCCGTCCGCGGCCGACCCCGGCCCTCGCCGAGCCCGGTCAGCGCGTCGGCGGTCCCCGCGAGGGTCTGCGCCGAGCGGAGCACGCCCGCGCCCCGGGTCATCGCCCGTTGCAGGGTCGGCGTCGCCTCGGCCGGCACCACCCAGCCCTCGCCGCCGACCCAGGCGCCGGTCGACGCCGGCTGGGCCTGCTCCGGCAGCCCGACGGCGACGTCCTCGGCGATCCGCCGGGAGAACACCAGCCCCTCCAGCAGGGAGTTGCTGGCCAGCCGGTTCGCGCCGTGCACGCCCGTGCAGGCGACCTCGCCGCAGGCGTACAGGCCGGGGATGGAGGTGCGGCCGCGCAGGTCGGTGCGGACGCCGCCGGAGGCGTAGTGGGCGGCCGGGGCCACCGGGATCAGGTCGGCCGCCGGGTCGACCCCGATGGCCAGGCAGGACGCGACGATGGTCGGGAAGCGCCGGGCCAGGAAGTCGCCGCCCAGGTGCCGGGCGTCGAGGAAGACGTGGTCCGCGCCGGTGGCCAGCAGCACCCGGTGGATGCCCTTGGCCACCACGTCCCGGGGCGCCAGCTCGGCCAGCTCGTGCTGCCCGACCATGAACCGCTTGCCGTCGCCGTCGACCAGGTGGGCGCCCTCGCCGCGCAGCGCCTCGGAGACGAGCGGCTGCTGGGCGTGCCCGGCGCCCGGCACGCCCGCGCCGGCCGGGGTGATCAGCGCGGTCGGGTGGAACTGGACGAACTCCAGGTCGGTGACCGCCGCGCCGGCGCGCATCGCCAGCGCCACCCCGTCCCCGGTCGAGACGGCCGGGTTGGTGGTGGCCGCGTAGATCTGGCCCATCCCGCCGGTGGCCAGGACGACCGCCCGGGCCAGGATGGCGCCCACCCCGTCCTCGCTGCCCTCGCCGAGCACGTGCAGGGTGATGCCGCAGGCCGCGCCGAGCCCGCCCGGGCCGTCGCCGGGCGCGCGCAGCAGGTCCAGCACCAGGGCGTGCTCGACCAGCCGGATCCACGGGTCGCGGCGGACGGCGGCGTGCAGGGCCCGCTGGACCTCGGCCCCGGTGGCGTCGCCGCCGGCGTGCACGATCCGGTCCGCCCGGTGCCCGCCCTCGCGGGTGAGCATCAGCGAGCCGTCCGGGTTGCGGTCGAACTCCGCCCCGATCCGCATCAGCTCGCGCAGCCGGGTCGGGCCCTCCTCGACCAGCACCCGCACCGCCGCCGGGTCGCAGAGCCCGACGCCGGCGATCTCCGTGTCGGAGGCGTGCGCCGCCGGGGTGTCGTGCGGGTCGAGCACGGCGGCGATGCCGCCCTGCGCCCAGCGGGTCGAACCCTCGTCGATGTTGACCTTCGTGACCACGGTGACGTGCAGGCCCGCCTCCCGCAGGTGCAGCGCGGCGGTGAGCCCCGCCACCCCGGAGCCGACCACGATCACGTCGGTGGTCTCCACCCAGCCGGGCGCGGGGGCGGCCAGCAGTCGGGGCAGCGCCGGCAGGTCCACGGTCGGAAGGTCCATGCCCACAGTCAACCCGAAGGGCCCTCGCGGGGGGCGGCGGGGGCGGGACGAGTGGTTTGGACCATCGCGTCCGGTGGCCGGGTGGGTGCCTACCTCGTCCGGACCGGCAGGGCGGCCGGGCCCGCGCCCCTCAGGGAGCCGGTCACCGTACGGTCGTCGAGCCACAGGTAGCAGCGGACGCCGCGGTCGCCGACGCGCCAGCGCCCCGCCCCCGGCGGTCGCACCACCACCCCGCTGCGGAAGCGCAGGTCCGCGTCGTCGGGCACCCCCACGTAGCGGCCCAGCACGGAGCGGCAGCCGGCGTAGAGCGGGGCCCAGTCGGCGGGCCGGGTCGGGTACGGGCGGTCCGGCGCCCGCCACACCCCGACGAACTCGGCGTCGTGCCGGGTGGCGCAGTCGACGGGGAGCAGCGTCCGCACCGTCCCGCCGCCGGCCCGGGTCTGCTGGCAGCCGAGCCGCAGCGGCGACGGCCCGCGCAGCGCGTCCCGCAGGCTGCCGGAGCGGGTGACCACCGTGGCGGCGGCCTCGACGGTGCTCACCTCGGTCAGGTCGCACCGGTACCAGCGGGAGCCGGCCGCCCAGCCGGGCCCGGACGGCAGGGCCACGGCCAGCCGGAGCCGCCCGGCCCGCCAGTCGTCGCCGACGTGCCCGGTGGCGCGCGCGTCGCAGTCGGCGAACGCGCCCCGCAGCTCGGCCGAGCCGCCCGGCGGTGGGGTGGCCCGCTCGGCCGGGAAGGCGCCCACGTGCACGGTCTCGACCCGGTGCGGCGCGGTGCAGTCCACCGGCGCGTACGCCGCCAGGGTCACCACGTCGGTGAAGTCGGCGGCCTGGCAGACGCCGGCGGCCGGGGTGAACGGGCCGGGCGCGGGCAGGGCCGCCCAGTCGTCGGCCAGGTCACCGTCCAGCCCGGCGGAGCCGGCGCAGCCGACCAGGAGGACTGCCGCGCTCACGGCGGCGAGCAGGGTGGTCATCGAACGGCGCATCGCGGCCTCCCCCAGCCACCGCGTCTCTTCGACGGGCACCCAGACTACCCACCGCCGCCTCTCGGCGACAGACCGCGTTCGCGCCCCCTCCGCACACCGCGTGCGCCCCGATCTTGCAGTTACCGCCCCCGGCAAATGGGACTTACGGCAACAAAAGCCGGGTCGAAGGCGAGATCACGGGAGCGGGGGCGGGGTCAGACGGCGGCGTAGGGGTTGGGGACGGGAGCGCCGGCGGTGCCGGGGGCGGCGGTGGTGGGGTCGGTGTTCAGCTCGACGATCCGGTTGTCGGCGTCGACGTGCACGACCCTCGGCCGGTACGCCCGGGACTCGGCGTCGTCCATCTGCCCGTACGAGATGAGGATGACCAGGTCACCCGGGTGCACCAGGTGGGCGGCGGCACCGTTGATGCCGATCACGCCGCTGCCCCGTTCGCCCGGGATCACGTACGTCTCCAGCCGGGCCCCGTTGGTGATGTCCACGATCGCCACCTGCTCGCCCGGAATCAGGTCGGCGGCGTCGAGCAGGTCCTCGTCGACGGTCACCGAGCCGACGTAGTGCAGGTCGGCCTGGGTCACCGTGGCCCGGTGGATCTTCGACTTGAGCATGGTGCGCAGCATCTGGATGCCTTTCGCGGAAACGTGGTGGGGGTCGGGTTCAGGAACGGGGGGCGAGCCGGATCGCCGCGTTGTCGATCAGCCGGGTGCCGCCGACCCAGGCGGCGACGAGCAGCCGTGCCGGACCGGACACCGGCCCCGGCTCCAGGTCCGGGTCGGTGAGCACCAGGTAGTCGAGCCGCGCGCCGGGCGCACCGGCGCCGAAGGCGGCGTGCGCGGCGGCGAGCACGGCCCCCGCGTCACCGCCCGCGTCGGCGGCCTCGGCACCGGCCCGCAGCGCCGCCGACAGGCTCAACGCGGTCTCCCGCTCGGCCGGGGAGAGGTAGCGGTTGCGGCTGGACAGGGCGAGCCCGTCGGGCTCCCGCACGGTGGGCACGCCGACCACCTCGACCGGCACGTCGAGGTCCCGGGCCATCCGCCGCACCAGGGTGAGCTGCTGGTAGTCCTTCTCGCCGAAGAAGGCCAGGTCGGGGCGGGTGAGCTGGAGCAGCTTCAGCACCACCGTCAGCACCCCGTGGAAGAACCCGGGGCGGCTCTGCCCCTCCAGGTCCTCGCCGAGCGGACCCGGGTCGACCCGGACGCGGGGCTGGCCGTCCGGGTACATGTCCGCCACCGACGGGGCGAACACCACGTCGGCACCCGCCCGTCGGCAGATCTCCAGGTCGGCGTCGAGGGTGCGCGGGTAACGGTCGAAGTCCTCGTTCGGCCCGAACTGGAGCGGGTTGACGAAGATCGTGACGAGCACGTGGTCGGCCCGCTCCCGGGCCGCCCGCAGCAGCGTCTCGTGCCCGGAGTGCAGGGCGCCCATGGTCATCACGACGCCGACGGTGCCCTTGAGCCCGTCCCGCGCCGCGGCCAGCTCGGCGCGGGTGTGCACCAACTCCGTCACGCGGTCCCCTCCGTCCGTCGTCGGCCCGTTCACGCGGCCACCTCCCGCCGGGTCCCGGCCAGCACGCCGAGCAGCGACTCCGCGTCGACCGGGCGGAGCCGGCCGGCGGCGATGGCCCGGTCGGCCGTACGCCGGGCCAGGGCCAGGTAGGGCGCGACCGACTCGGGTGCGGTGGCGGCGAGCCGGGCCAGGTGCCGCTCGACCGTGCCGGCGTCGCCCCGGGACACCGGCCCGGTCAGCGCGTCGTCGCCGAGGCGCAGCGCGTTCTCCAGGGCGGCCCGCAGCAGCGGGGCGAGCACCTTCTCCGGCTGGGCCACCCCGGCGTCACGCAGCCGGTCGGCCGCCTCGTTGACCAGGGTCACCAGGTGGTTGGCGCCGTGCGCCAGCGCCGCGTGGTAGAGCGGCCGGTCGGCCTCGCCGACCCACTCCGGCACGCCACCGAGGTCGGCGACCAGCCGGGCGGCCAAGGGGCGCAGCTCCGCCGGGGCCGTCACGCCGTACGAGATGCCGGCCAGCCGGGCAAGGTCGTCCGGCGTACCGGTGAAGGTCATGGCGGGGTGCAGGGCGAGCGGCCGGGCGCCCGCCGCGGCGGCGGGGGCGAGCACGGCCAACCCGTGCGCGCCGGAGACGTGCGCCACGACCTGGCCGGGACGCACCGCGCCGCTGTCGGCCAGGTCGGTGACGACCCCGGCGAGCGCGTCGTCCGGCACGGCGAGCAGCAGCAGATCGGTGGCCGCGCGGGCCACGGCGGCGGCGGAGCGGCGGGGCACCCGGGGCAGCAGCAGCGCCAGCCGGGCCCGGGAGGCGCCGGAGCCGCCGGAGGCGGCGGCCACCCGGTGGCCGGCGGCGACGAGCGCGGCGCCCAGCGCCGCGCCGACCCGGCCGGCGCCGACGACGCCGACGGTGAGCGTGCGCGGGAAGGAGAGCGGGGCGCCGGATGTGGCGCCGCCCGGCGGTACGGCGGCCGTAGGCGGGGTGGCCGCCTGCGGGCGCAGCGGTGCGCTCATAGCAACGATCCAGTCCTCGGAGGGGGTACCGGTCGATCGCAAGTATGCGCCGCCGTGACGGAGCCGAAACAGGGTCTGTGAAAACCTTCACCGGGTGGTGCGCGGGGGCGTTCCCGGCGGCGTGGGCGGCCGGCTGCGGCTACAGTGCCGCCTGTGACGGAGCGGGTCGTGGTGGACGAGGTCGGCATCCGGACGGAGGACGACCGGCACAGCTTCGGCTGGCCCTGGTCCGAGATCCAACACGTCTCGGTCGCCGCGCTGGCCCCCGCGGAGCACCGGTTCCTGTACTTCGAGGTCACCCACGTGTCGGGCGAGTTCATGGAGGTCGGCGAGACGGTCGACGGGTTCCGGGAGGCGGTGGCCGTCATCTCCGCCCGCGCCGGGCGGGCGGCCCCCGACCTCGACGCGCTCCGACCGTCCGACCCCGTGCTGGAGATCTGGTCGCCCCTGCGGGACGAGGGATGAACTGATGCCGGTCCGCTGGCGGGACGCCATGGACCGGGCGCTCTACGGGCCGGGCGGGTTCTTCGTCGCCGGCTCCGGCCCGGCCGACCACTTCCGCACCAGCGTGCACGCGTCCCCCGCCTTCGCCGCCGCGCTGCTGCGGCTCGTCGAGCAGGTCGACGCCGCCCTCGGGCACCCGGCCCGGCTGGACGTGGTGGACGTGGGAGCGGGTCGGGGCGAGTTGCTGCGCGCACTCTCCGCCGCCCTGGGGGTTGCCGGGGAGCCCGCCCGTGGAGGGATCAAGCCTGACCGCCCGGAGCGGGCGGGCT
>NZ_JBFAVI010000209.1:0-10827 GCF_040679695.1 Micromonospora sp. NPDC052213 | reverse complement strand
CCAAACACCCCCCCCTGCACTCCCCCGCCAAACCCCCAACCCCCCTCTCCCGCCCCGGTCCCCGCGCCCCCACACCACCCCCCCCCGCCCCCCCCCACCGCCCCCCGCCGCCGCCGTGGCCAACCAGGGTCGCTGACCGGCACGACGAAGGGCCCCCGGGCACCCGGGGGCCCTTCGTCCGTCCGTCTCAGCCCGCCGAGGTGGGCGGGGTCTGCCCGGTGATCAGGTAGACCACGTGCTCGCCGGAGTTGACGGCGTGGTCGGCGAAGCGCTCGTAGAAGCGGCCGAGCAGGGTGGCGTCGATGGCGGTCTCCACGCCGTACGGCCAGTCCTCGCCGAGCAGCACACCGAACAGGCTCCGGTGCAGGTCGTCCATGGTGTCGTCGTCGCGGTCCAGTTCGGCGGCGAGGTCGGCGTCGGGCTTGGCGAGCACCGAGCCGATCTTGACGGCCATCCGGTCGGCGGTGGCGGCCATGTCGGTGAAGATCGGCCGCAGCTCGGCCGGCACGGCCGGCGACGGGTGCCGGCGCAGGGCCGTCTTGGCGACGTGGTCGGCCAGGTCGCCCATCCGCTCCAAGTCGGCCGCGACGTGCAGCGCGGTGATCATCGCGCGCAGGTCGGAGGCGACCGGCGCCTGCCGGGCGAGCAGGTCGCAGACCCGCTCCTCGACGTGCCGGTAGAGGTCGTCGATCTCGGCGTCCCGCTCGATCACCGTCTCGGCCGCCCGGCGGTCCGCGGTGAGCAGGGCGCGGGTGGCCTGCCGCATCGCGGCCCGGACCCCCTCCGCCATGTCCACCAGCAGTTGGCTGACGATCTGCAGGTCAGCCCGGAACTCGTCGCGCATTGTCACGTCCTGTGGTCGGTGGTCGCCGCCGGAGGGCGGCGAGGGAGCAGGTGCGCCGCCCACGGTAGGTCGGACGGACGGACCGCAGATGAACCACGGTGAACGACGCCGGACGCGGGAGTGAACTTTCCCGGAAGCGAGCGTGATTCGCCCTATTTGTAGTGGTTGCCAGGTTAACAATCGCCCTACGATCGCCGGGTGGAGTGGGCGGTGACGGTCGCGTTGGCCGTGGGGCTGGTGGCCGGACTGGTCGCCGGGGTGCTGCTGCCCCGGTTCGTACCGGGGTTGGGCGGGCGCTCCACCTCGACGGGGAGCCGGCCGGGCTTCCCCCTCACGCGTGGGAGGCTCCCGATAGCCGAGGATCCGCTGTCCGGGCTCGGCCGCCGGACCATCGACTCGCTCCGCGCCGGCGTGGTGGTGCTCGACCCCGACGACCTGCCTGTCCTGGTCAACCCCGCCGCCCGCGCGATGGGGCTGCTCCGCACCGGCCCGACCCCCGGCTCGATCGCCGCCCACCCGCTGATCCGTACGCTCGCCGGGCAGGTCCGGCGCACCGGCGTGCGGCGCGAGATCGAGCTGGACCTGCCGCGGGGCCGCGACAACACCGGGGTGAACCCGCTCGGGGTGCACCTGCGGGCGATGGGAATCGGCGCGGGCTACATCGCGGTGGAGGCGGCGGACGTCACCGAGTCGCACCGGCTGGCCCGGGTGCGCCGGGACTTCGTGGCCAACGTCAGCCACGAGCTGAAGACCCCCATCGGCGCCCTGCAACTCCTCGCCGAGGCGCTGCTCGACGCCACCGAGCCGGCCGGCGCGGGCGCGCCCGACCTCTCCGAGGACCTGGTCGCCGCCCGGCGCTTCGCCGAGCGGATCCAGCACGAGTCGACCCGGCTGGGCCGCCTGGTGCAGGAGCTGCTGGAGCTGACCCGGCTCCAGGGCGCCGAGGCGCAGCCGCCCCCGGAGCCGGTCGCCGTCGACTGGGTGGTCGCCGAGGTGGTCGACCGGACCCGCACCTCCGCCGCCGCCCGCCGCATCGACGTGGTCGTCGAGGGGGAACGGGGGCTCACGGTCCACGGCAGCGACACCCAGCTCGCCACGGCGGTGTCGAACCTGGTCGAGAACGCCATCAACTACTCGGGCGAGGACACGACCGTCCGGATCACCGCCCGCGCCGACGACGAACACGTGGAGATCGCCGTCGCCGACCAGGGCATCGGCATCGCCCCGACCGACGTCGACCGGATCTTCGAGCGCTTCTACCGGGCCGACCAGGCGCGGTCCCGGTCGACCGGCGGCACCGGGCTGGGGCTGGCCATCGTCAAACACATCGCCGGCAACCATGGCGGGCGGGTCGAGGTGTCGAGCACTCTTGGTGGTGGATCGACGTTCACCCTGCGGCTGCCCGCCCGTCCCCCCGACGAGATCCTGGCGACACTGCCGTCTGCTGGGATCGAGGCCGGCCCGGCCGAGCTCCGGCAGGTCTGACAGCAATGGAAAGGAAATCCCCGTTGAGCCGCGTTCTGGTGGTCGAGGACGAGGAGTCGTTCTCCGACGCCCTGTCGTACATGCTCCGCAAGGAGGGCTTCGAGGTGTCCGTCGCCGCGACGGGCCCCTCCGCCCTCACCGAGTTCGACCGGACCGGCGCCGACATCGTGCTGCTCGACCTGATGCTGCCCGAGATGTCCGGCACCGAGGTGTGCCGGCAGCTCCGACAGCGCTCGCACGTGCCGATCATCATGGTCACCGCGCGGGACAGCGAGATCGACAAGGTGGTCGGCCTGGAGATCGGCGCCGACGACTACGTGACGAAGCCGTACTCGCCGCGGGAGCTGGTCGCCCGGATCCGGGCGGTGCTGCGCCGGCAGAGCTCCGAGGTCGCCGAGTCGGGCGCGCCGACGCTGGCCGCCGGCCCGGTCCGGATGGACATCGAGCGGCACGTGGTGACCGTCGACGGCGCCCCGGTGCAGCTTCCGCTCAAGGAGTTCGAGCTGCTGGAGCTGCTGCTGCGCAACGCCGGCCGGGTGCTGACCCGGGGGCAGCTCATCGACCGGGTCTGGGGGGCCGACTACGTCGGCGACACCAAGACCCTCGACGTGCACGTCAAGCGGCTGCGTTCCAAGATCGAGCCGGAGCCGTCCGCGCCGCGCTTCATCGTCACCGTGCGGGGTCTGGGCTACAAGTTCGAGCCCTGATCGGCGTACGCGCGAAAGGGGCCCGCGCCGGCGCGGGCCCCTTCCGTACGTGCCGCGGTGGCGGTCAGGCGCCGTCGGCCGGGTGCGGGGCGACCATGCCCTGCCGGCTGCGCGCCCCGCACAGCTCGGCCAGCTTCGCGTACGCGGGCGCGCCGATCAGCGCGGTCAGCTCCGGGCCGTAGGAGACGTACATCGGCTCGGCGCCGACGTGCGCGTCGGTGGAGGAGGTGCACCACCAGTCCAGGTCGTGCCCGCCGGCGCCCCACCCCCGCCGGTCGAACTCGGACAGCGTGGAGACCAGCACCTTGGTGTTGTCCGGCCGCTTGACCCACTCCTGGTCGCGGCGGATCGGCAGCTGCCAGCAGACGTCCGGCTTGTATTCCAGCGGGTGCACCCCGTCGCGCAGCGCCTGGGCGTGCAGCGCGCAGCCGGCGCCGCCCGGGAAGTCGGCGTCGTTGAGGAAGACACACGGACCGTCTTCCGCCTGGGTGGCGGTGCGGCGGGCCGGGTTCTTGCCGTCGATCGTGTCGTTCTCGGTCCAGTTCTTGAACCCGCGCCGGAAGTGCTGCCACGTCGCCGGGCTCAGCCGCTTCACCGCGGCCCGGACCCGCTGCTCGTCGTCGGAGTCGGTGAAGAACGCGCCGTGCGAGCAGCAGCCGTCGGCGGCCCGGCCGGCGACGATGCCGTGGCAGCCCCGGCCGAAGACGCACGTCCAGCGGGAGAGCAGCCAGGTCAGGTCGGCCCGGACCAGGTGGTTCTCGTCCGCCGGGTCGGCGAACTCGATCCACTCCCGCGGGAAGTCCAGCGGCACCTCGCGGCTGCGCGGGTCGTCCGGGTCGTCCACCAGCACTCGGAGTTCGATCTGCCCTGTCACCCGGCCCAGCGTACGCCCGGAGCCCGGCCCGGTCCGCCGAGCCGCGCGATCGCGTTGCCCCTAGTGTCTTGGACATGCGACTGGGTGTCCTCGACGTCGGTTCCAACACGGTGCACCTGCTGGTGGTCGACGGCCACCACGGCGCGCACCCGTGGCCGGCGCACTCGGAGAAGGTGGTGCTCCGGCTGGCCGAGCAGATCGGCCCGGACGGCGCGCTCACCGAGACGGGCGCGGACGGCCTGGTCAAGGCGGTCAGCATGGCCAGGGCGGCCGCCGCCGGGCTGGACGCCGACGACCTGATCGCGTTCGCCACCTCCGCCGTGCGGGACGCCACCAACGCCCCCGAGGTGCTCGCCCGGGTCCGCGAGGAGGCCGGCGTACGCCTGGAGGTGCTCCCGGGCGCGGACGAGGCGCGGCTGACCTTCCTCGCGGTGCGGCGCTGGTTCGGCTGGTCAGCTGGTCGGCTGCTGGTGCTGGACATCGGCGGCGGCTCGCTGGAGATCGCGGCCGGCATCGACGAGGACCCGGCCGAGGCGGTGTCGCTGCCGCTCGGCGCCGGCCGGTTGACCCGGGACCGGCTCCGGGTGGCACCGGACAGCGCGGCGCCGCCGCCGGCCGAGGCGGTCGACGAGCTGCGGGCGTACGCCGACGGCCTGCTGGAGCCCGTCGTCGCGCGGATGACCGCGGTGGGCTGGGAACGGCCGGTGGCCACCTCGAAGACCTTCCGGACCCTGGCCCGGCTGGCCGGTGCGGCCCCCTCCGGCGCGGGCCTGTGGGCCCCCCGCCGGCTCACCCGCCGCGGGCTGCGGCAGGTGCTCGGGTTCATCCGGCACATCCCGCCGGCCCAGCTCGCCGAGCTGGAGGGGGTCAGCGCGGGCCGGGCCCACCAGTTGCTCGCCGGGGCGGTGGTCGCCGAGGCGGCGATGCGCCGGCTGGACGTGGAGGCGCTGGACATCTGCCCGTGGGCGTTGCGCGAGGGCGTGATCCTGCGCCGGCTCGACCAGCTCGGTTCCGGGTGATACGGGCGCTTTGCGGGTTCTCGTCATGAGGTGTCAATCGACCCCGGCTACCCTCGATGGTGTGACTTCCCGCGTCCCCGTGCTCCTGTCCAGTTCCTCGGTCTTCCCTGAGCGGACCGCGGCGGCGTTCCAGCTGGCCGCGGCGCTCGGCTACGACGGCGTCGAGGTGATGGTCTGGACGGACGCCGTCAGCCAGGACGTCGGCGCGCTGCGCGGGCTCGCCGAGCACTACGGCGTCCCGGTGCTCTCCGTCCACGCGCCCTGCCTGCTGGTCACCCAGCGGGTGTGGAGCCCGGACCCGTGGGAGCGGCTGCGCCGGTCCGCGGAGATGGCGGCGGCGCTCGGCGCGCCCACCGTGGTGGTCCACCCGCCGTTCACCTGGCAGCGCGACTACGCGCGCAACTTCGCCGACGGGCTGGCCAGGATCGCCGGCGAGTTCCCGGAGCTGCGCCTCCCGGTGGAGAACATGTACCCGGTCCGGATGGCCGGCCGGCAGTTCGTCCCGTACGTCCCGGGCTGGGACCCGACCGAGACCGGCTACCCCTCCTACACGCTCGACCTGTCGCACTGCGCCGCCTCGCACACCGACGCGATGGCGATGGCCGACCGGATGGGCGCCGGCCTGGCGCACGTCCACCTCGGCGACGGCACCGGCGAGGGGCGCGACGAGCACCTCGTGCCCGGGCGCGGCAACCAGCCCTGTGCCGAGCTGCTCTCCTCGCTCGCCGGGCGGGGGTTCACCGGCTCGGTCGCCGTGGAGGTCACCACCCGGGGCGCGAAGAGCCGCGCGGTGCGGGAGGCCGACCTGCGCGAGGCGCTGGAGTTCGCCCGCCAGCACCTCGGCACCCCGTCCCCCGTCGACGCCTGACGCGCCGACCCTCGACGCGGCACCCGAACCACGCGGGTCGGGCGGCGCCGCGGCGGGAGGCCGGGCGCGGCGGGCCGCGCCGCGAGCCGGTCGAGGGTGCCGGTCGACAGCCCGGCCCGGCCCGGGCGTCAGGCGACCGTGGTGAGGGATTCCTTGCTGGCGGCGCCGGCCTGCTCGCCCACCGCGGCGCGCTTGCGGGCCCGGTGCGCGGCCACGTGCGAGCGGGTCGCGCAGCGCTCCGAGCAGAACCGCCGGCAGCAGTTGGACGAGGTGTCCAGGTAGACGTTGCCGCAGCGCTCGTCGGCGCAGACCCCGAACCGGGCGCTGCCGTACTCGCAGAGCCAGACCGAGAGGCCCCAGACCGCGCCGGCCAGGTATTCGGCGCTCACCGAGGCGCCCCGGCTGGTCACGTGCATGTGCCAGTCGCTGGAGTCGTGCCCGGAGATGCGGGGCTGCACCGGGAACGCCTCCAGCAGGGCGTTGAGCTCGGCCACCGCCTGGGCGTCCCGTCCGGAGGTGCCGTACTCGAAGACGTCGCGCAGGCGCTTCTGCGCCCGCCGGAAGGTCGCGAGGTCCCGCTCCGCCACCTCGTCACGCATCCACGCGTTGTCGTCGGGGAAGAGGGCCCGCAGGTCGTCGAGGTCGTCCAGGCGGGCGTTGACGAGGTCAACGCCGGTCCGGGCGTACGCGTCGAAGTTCACGCCCCCAACGGTAGACGACTCAGGAGCCGCGTGGTGCGTCGATGTAGTGCGGCAGGAACCGCGCGTAGCCGTCGGTGATGAGGCTCGCGCTCTCCCGCAGCCCCGCACCGGCCGACTCGCCGTCGACCACCCAGCTGCCCAGCACCATCCGGTTGCCCTCGAACTCCGGCAGCGCGCGGAACTCCTGGTAGCAGAAGCCCTCGTCGCCGTAGATCCCCGGATTGGTGATCTCCCCGGCGCCGGTGACGATCCGCACCGAGCCGCCCTCCCGGCCGAGCAGCGGCTTGGCGACGTACTCGGACATGCCGCGCGGCGAGTCGAGGTACGCCGGCAGCAGCAGCTCGTGGCCGGGGTACAGCTCCCAGAGCACGGCGAGCAGCGCCTTGTTCGACAGCAGCAGCTTCCACGCCGGCTCGATCCAGGTGGTCGGGGTGCCCGGCCGCAGCGCCAGCGACCCGTACGGCTCGGCGAGCATCCACTCCCAGGGATAGAGCTTGAAGCAGGTGGTGACCGGCCGGCCCGCCGCGTCGACGAAGCGCCGCCCGTCCCAGCCGATCTCCTGGACGGGCTGGAACACGACGTCCAGCCCGGCCTGCCGGGCGGTCTCGGCGAGGTAGCCGGCGGTCATCTGGTCCTCGCCGGACTCCTCCTCGTTCGACCAGACCACGTGCACCCGCCGGTCGTGCAGGCCGGCGCCGATCTTCGCCCAGGCGCCGACGAGGCGCTCGTGCAGGCTGTTCCACTGGTCCAGCTCCGGCCGGGTGTGCTCCAGCCAGTACCACTGGACGATGCTCGCCTCGACCAGGGCGGTCGGGGTGTCGGCGTTGTACTCCAGCAGCTTCGGGGGCCAGCTGCCGTCGTACCAGAGGTCGAAGCGCCCGTAGAGGGTCGGCGGCGACTCGCGCAGCGACCGGGCCACGGCCTCGGCCGCCCAGTCCGGGATGCCGAACTCGGCGTGGCGGCGGCGCGCGACGACGTGCTCGGCGGCGGCCACCGACATCCGGTGCAGCTCCTCCGTCGCCTCCTCCAGCCGCAGCACCTCGTCCAGCTCGAAGGCGTACGCGGCGGTCTCGTCCCAGTACGACATGATCCCGCCGTCGGGCAGCTCCGTGTCGACGTACACCAGGCCCTGCGAGCGGATGGTCGTGTCCCAGCCGGGGCGGGGGGTGACGGACTCCCGGCGCACGTCAGCCGCCGCAGGCGGCGAGGTGGGTGCCGAAGCCGCCCCGGTCGGGGACGGCCGCGGTGACCGGTTCCGGCGCGGTGCCGCCGGCGGTGACCTCGGGCACCCGCAGCGCGACGGCCACGGTGCCGCCGCCGCCGACCGGCCCGAGGGCGCAGTCGTCGTCATCGTCGTCGTCGGAGGTCGTGTTGCAGGCGGAGAGGGCGAGCGCCAGGGCGGTGAGCGCGCCGAGCTGCACGGAGGCCGACCGGAGCCGGCGGCGGGGGCGGGGGCGATGTTCCACGTCATGGTTGTAACCGATGGACACCAGTGCCGTCCGCCCCCGGGTAAGGCATGTGACGCGGTTGGGACCTGGGCGCGGGTACTGCCGCCGCCGCCCGGCGCGCGGGCGTCGTCGGGCGTTACGCTCGGTCCATGCTCCGTTCCGTCATCCTCGCCGCCTCCCGGTCATCCCAGGTCGAGCGGCTCGTCGCGACGGCCCCGGTCACCCGGGACCTCGTCCGCCGGTTCGTGGCCGGCGCCAAGACCGACGACGCGTTGCGCGCGACCCGCGAACTCGTCGACGACGGTCTCGCGGTCACCCTCGACCACCTCGGCGAGGACACCGTCACCCCCGAGCAGGCCAACGCCACCCGGGACGAATACCTGCGGCTGCTGACGCGGCTCTCGGGCGCGGGGCTGACCCCGGCGGCCGAGGTGAGCGTCAAGCTCTCCGCGCTCGGCCAGATGTTCGACGAGCAGCTCGCCTACGACAACGCCCGGGCGATCTGCGCCGCGGCCGACGAGGCGGGCACCACGGTCACCCTGGACATGGAGGACCACACCACCACCGACTCGACCCTGGACATCCTGGCCAAGCTCCGCAAGGACCACCCGTCCACGGGGGCGGTGCTCCAGGCGTACCTGCGGCGGACCGAGTCGGACTGCCGCGAGCTGGCCACGGCCGGGTCCCGGGTGCGGCTGTGCAAGGGCGCGTACAAGGAGCCGGAGTCGGTGGCCTACCAGTCCGCCCGCGAGGTGGACAAGTCGTACGTCCGCTGCATGAACATCCTGATGTCCGGCGACGGCTACCCGATGCTGGCCACCCACGACCCGCGCCTGATCGCCATCGGCGAGGACCGGGCCCGCTGGTTCGACCGCGGCCCCGAGCGGTTCGAGTTCCAGATGCTGTACGGCATCCGGCCGGAGGAGCAGGCCCGGCTGGTCGGCGAGGGCTACACCGTGCGCACCTACGTGCCCTACGGCGACCAGTGGTACGGCTACCTGATGCGCCGCCTCGCCGAGCGCCCGTCCAACCTGGCCTTCTTCGGCCGGGCCGTGCTCAGCAGGAAGTGACTCAGACCCTCGACCAGCCCCGGGTGCTCCGCACCAGGCGGGCCGCCCTGCCTGAGCCCACCCGGCGGGCCCGCCGGCCCGCGTCGCCGTGGGCGGCCGGCGCGACCCGCCCGGGGGCGGCGTCGGGCCGTGGCGGTGGTCGCCGGGGCGATCGGATGGTCGTACCCTTCGCCGGTGACTGACGGGCAGCCTGAGGCCGACGGTCGGCCGGCGACGGACGACGCGCGGGCCGCCGCGACGACACCATCCGCCGCGTCGTCCACGCCCACCGAGCCGCCCGTCCCGGGCACCCCGGCCGTGCCCGCCGGGCCGGCCACGTCGCCCGCGCCCGCCGACTCGGCCACGTCGTCCGCGCCCGTCGGGCCGGGCCTGCCGACCGTGCCCACGGCGTCGGCCGAGCCCGGTCCCGTCGCGCTGCCGGTGGCGCCGCCGGAGCGGGCGTCGCGGCGGCTGTGGCCGCTCTGGGCGGCGCTCGCGGCGGTCGTGGTGATGGTCACCTGCGGCCTGTCCACGGCGTTGCTGGCCGGCCTCGCGCGCGACGACGCCGGGCCGGTGCCGGGGGCCTCCGACACCCGGGCCGACGACCCCGCCACGAGGGCCGCCCGCCAGCTCGGCGAGCGGATGACGGCGGAGCTGGCGCGGCAGTCGGCCGCGCTGCTCGCCGGGGACCGGGCCGGGTTCCTGGCCGTCGCGGAACCCGTCGCGCACCCGGACCTGCGCCGCCGGTACGCCGCGCTGCGGGCGCTGCGGGTGACCGCCTGGCAGGCCGAGGCGACCGGCCTGCCCACCCCGGTCGAGGGCCGGCCCGGCGAGTGGCGGTTGCCGGTCGAGTTTCGGTACTGCTTCGTCGTGCCGGACTGCCGTACCAGCCGGGTGCTGACCGGCACCCGCTGGCGGTCGGGGGACCGGCCCCGGCTGCTCGCCGTGGAGCCGTCCCGATCGGCGGAGACCGGCACCCGGCCCTGGGAGGTCAGCGAACTGGCCGTCGCCGTCGGCCCGCGCACCCTGGTGGCCACCACCCCCGCCCTGCGCCGGCACCTGCCCGGCCTGCTCGCCCAGGCCGAGGCGGCCGCCACGGTCGCCGACACGTACGCCGTCGGCGGCCGGCCGCCCGACCGGTACCGGGTCTTCTACGCGGGCCGCGCGGAGTGGCAGCACTGGTACGGCGGGGACCGGCCGAAGTGGACCGGCGGGTACGCGGTCACGGTCGGCGGCGGCCACCACGAGGTGGTGCTCAACGCCGACGGGCTGGTGCCCAGCGGGGTGGACGACCTCCTCCGGCACGAGCTGACCCACGCCGCCTCGCTGCCCGAGCGGGGCTACCCGGGCAAGGGCATCTGGTGGCTGGTCGAGGGGCTGGCCGAGCACGCCGGCGCCGACGGCCAGCCGGTCGACCGGTACGAGGGACTGGCCGAGGTGCGGCGGCTGACCGGCGGCTGGGACGGGCGGCTCGACGGCCTCACCCCGGCCGACGATGCGCCGGCCGAGCTGGTCAGCGGCAGCTACGGCATCTCCTACCTGGCCGTCCGGCACCTGGTCGACCGGTTCGGCCCGGAGCGGCTGCTGGCCTTCTTCGCGGCGGTGGTGCACGAGCGTCGCCCGGTGGCCGACGCGGCCGAGGCGACCTTCGGCGAGCCGTGGAGCGCCCTGCACGACGAGTGCGTCGCGTACGTCCGGGCCGTGGCCGCCTGACCGGCGCGTCGTCCGACGCCGCCTGACCGGCGCAGGCCGAACGTCGCCCGGGCGGTGCGTCGTCGGGCGTCGACGCGGGCTCGTGGCGCGGGCCGCGCGCGCCGCACCGCCCGCCGCAC
>NZ_JBFAVI010000208.1:0-11082 GCF_040679695.1 Micromonospora sp. NPDC052213 | reverse complement strand
GGGTTGGCACCACACACCGCCGAGGGGGGTCGGCGAAGGGGTGCAAGCACCGTCCGGCGCTCAACAAACTCGGGGGATCCGGCGCGTGCCGCGCCGGGAAGAATCAGAACCGGCCATCCAGAGACCGGCAGTGGCCCGTGCCGCGCGGGGCGACGGGTGCCCTTCACTGGCCGGGACCATGTGTAACGACCGGCGGCCCACCATCATTCCGGGGCCCGGGGCCCGGGGCCCGCGTACCAACCCCGTCGGGCGGCGGCGTGGTCGTACTCGGTCGTACGCAGGGTGTAACGACCCCGGCCCGGCCACGATTCCGCGCCCACGATGCCCCCGGTCACACCCGAAACCGGACCCACGGAACACCGCCACCCGGCCCCTACCGAGATGCCCTCACAGATGGGGTAGCGGCCCCATTGCCGGATACGGACAGCCAGGCACGGACGGCGCACGACCACCGACGGGGTGTGGCCCGCCACCCCACGCACCGCAAACCCACACCGCCGCGCCAACGCCCACCACCGGCCCCCGGGCGAAGCGAGGCAAGCACACCCACAAAAGAGGCCAGAACCGAACTCACCCAGGAAGAGGCCCCACCCGACCCCGGACCTTGGCCGCACACGAGCCGAGCACCGTTGCCGCGTCCAGCCCGAGGCTCTCGATGGCGACCAGCGCGGTGAACGCCACGTCCGCCAGTTCCGCCGCCACGTCGTCCCGCGTGTGGGTGACGCCCTTGCGCGGATTCTGGCCGAGCAGACCGATCCAGGCGCCCGCCGCCTCCCCCGCCTCCTCGGTGAGCTTGAGGATCCGGCAGGTCATTTCGGCCTGTCCGGTGCCGTTGGCGGCGTCCAGCCAGCCGCGCGAGGCCCGGACCGCGGCCCAGATCGAGTCGTCCACGGCGAATAGTGAACCGGACGAAGGTCACGGTCCGTATCCCGGGACGGTTGGCGGGTACGCCGGTGCCGGGTGGTAGCAACGTGGCTACCAGGAAGTAGTGAAGGGACGTGTCCTATGCCGGAGTCCGTGGAGACGGTGTTCAACAGCGTGGTCGCCCGCAATCCGGGAGAGCCGGAGTTCCACCAGGCGGTGCGCGAGGTGCTGGAGAGCATCGGTCCGGCCCTGGCCCGGCACCCCGAGTACACCGAGGCGCGGATCATCGAGCGGATCTGCGAGCCGGAACGGCAGGTCATCTTCCGGGTGCCGTGGGAGGACGACCACGGCCGGGTCCTGGTGAACCGGGGTTTCCGGGTTGAGTTCAACAGCGCGCTCGGCCCGTTCAAGGGCGGGCTACGTTTCCACCCGTCGGTGTACCTGGGGATCGTGAAGTTCCTCGGCTTCGAGCAGATCTTCAAGAACGCGCTGACCGGGCTGCCGATCGGCGGCGGCAAGGGCGGCGCGGACTTCGACCCGAAGGGGCGCTCCGACCGCGAGGTGATGCGGTTCTGCCAGAGTTTCATGACCGAGCTGTACCGGCACATCGGCGCGGAGACCGACGTGCCGGCCGGGGACATCGGCGTGGGCGGCCGGGAGATCGGCTACCTGTTCGGCCAGTACAAGCGGATCACCAACCGGTACGAGTCGGGCGTGCTCACCGGCAAGGGCCTGGCGTACGGGGGCGCGCAGGTGCGCCGGGAGGCGACCGGCTACGGGGCGGTGTTCTTCGCCGAGGAGATGCTGCGGCAGGCCGGGGACAGCCTGGAGGGCAAGCGGGTGGTGGTGTCCGGCTCCGGCAACGTGGCGATCTACGCGATCGAGAAGGTGCACCAGCTCGGCGGGAAGGTCGTCGCCTGCTCGGACTCGTCCGGCTACGTGCTCGACGAGAAGGGCATCGACCTGGAACTGCTGCGGGAGTTGAAGGAACGGCGCCGGGCCCGGCTGGACGACTACGCGCGGCACGTGCCGCACGCGGTGGCGGTCTCCGGTCGTACCGTCTGGGACGTGCCCTGCCAGTTGGCGCTGCCGTGCGCGACGCAGAACGAGATCGGCGGCGCGGAGGCCGCGGCGCTGGTGGCCGGCGGCTGCGTCGCGGTGGTGGAGGGTGCGAACATGCCCACCACGCCGGAGGCGGTGCGGATCCTGGGCCGGGCCGGGGTGCGGTTCGCGCCGGGCAAGGCGGCCAACGCCGGCGGGGTGGCGGTGAGCGCGCTGGAGATGCAGCAGAACGCCAGCCGGGACTCGTGGACCTTCGCCGAGTCGGAGCAGCGGCTGCGGGGGATCATGCGGGACATCCACGACCGCTGCTGGGCCACCGCCGACGAGTACGGCCTGCCCGGCGACTACGTGGCCGGGGCGAACATCGACGGGTTCCGCCGGGTGGCGGAGGCGATGCTGGCGCACGGCCTGATCTGACTGCGAGGCTGGCTGGTCCGGCGTCAGCGGGCTCGACGCCGGCTGGTCCCGCTGGTCGATGTGCTCGTGCGGCGGTCAGCGGTGGGTCAACTGTCGTCCTCTCCTTGCTCTCGTGACCGGGACCTCGAGGGCGTCCGTACCGGCCAGGTCTGCCGAGCCGCGCCGTCCGACCGGTCGGCGAGGATCGTCCGCAGCAGGGACAGCAACTCGGCCCGGTTGGCGCAGTTGAGCCGGGACCGCATCCGCGCCACGTGGTGCTCCACCGTCTTCGCCGAGATGAACAGCCGGTCACCGATCTCGCGATAGGTCGACCCGGCGAGCACCAGCTCGGCCACCTCCCACTCCCGCTCGCTGAGGCGGTGCCCCGCGGGACTCGCGACGGCGTCGGCGAGACCGCCCGGAGGGCGCTGCCCGCCCTTGGCCCCGGCCGGGCGTCCCTGCAGCATCCGGGCGCAGTCCAGCAGGGTGGTCATCGCCCGTCGGTCCGAGGTGCGGATGGCGGCCTGGCCGGCGAGCCGAGCGCCGTCCCAGCACAGCCCGGCGTCGTGCAGCCCCCGGGCGGCGGCCTCCACCCGGACCGGGTCGACCGTCCCGCGCAACACCTCCACCCAGCAGGCGGCGGCTGCGGCGACCACCGTGGCGTACCGGTTGTGGTCCGCCGCACCGAGCAGGGCGGCCACGTGGTCGTCGGCCGCCGTCGGTCGCTCGGCGAGGATCGCCGCGTGCAGGCCGCTCCAGTGCAGGGGCACGGTCCACAGCGGCGGGTCGCCGAGCCGGGCCAGCAACTGCCGTGCCTGGCGCAGGTACGGCTCCAGCCGGCTCAGGTGGCCCAGGCGTGCCCCGGCGATGGCCAACTCGCCGAGCGGCAGCAGCGTGAACAGGTCGACGGGGTGGCGGACCAGCGCCTCCAGGGCGGCGCCCCAGCCACGCTGGAGCGCGCCGAGGTCACTGTTGCGCCGGGCGATCCCCATCTCCATCGCCCTGGCGAATAGCAGGTCGCGCGATTCGAGCGGCCGGCCGCCGGCGGTCACCGTGGCGAGGTGGTCGGCCGCGAGGCCGGTCCCTCCTCGGACCATCGCGATCCAGGCCTGCAGCAACCGGTGCCGCCGGGCCAACAGCGGACCGCCGATGCCGCTGGTCACCGCCCGGTCGAGGACCCCGTCGGCGATGTCCAGTTCGCCGCAGTGCATCGCCGTCAACGCGGCGAGCGCGGCCGGGCTGTCCGGCAGGAGCACCGCCCGGCCTGCCGGCTCCAGCAGCGCCGCTGCCTGCACGAGGGTGGACAGCGCGGTGGTGGGTGGTCCGGCGAGGCTGTCCCGAATTCCGTCGGCCATCAGCCGGGCGGCGCTGTGGTGCAGGGTGGGCGGTCCACCGGCACGGTCGTCCGCCGGCGGGTCCGCTCCGTCGACCTGTTGGCCGACGGCGAGTGCGCCGAGGGCCGCGAACGCCTCCGCGGTGGCGCCGCCCGCCCACCGGTACAGCTCCACGCTGCGAACGCCCTGGCCACGGTGTGCGAGCGCCGTCGCGGCGACCATCGCCGCCTTCACCTGCTCGGCTGCGGGGGCCGCGGCGAGCAGCCGGTCCGCCAGCCGCAGGGCGAGGTCGAGGTCACCGGCGAGCGCCGCGGCGACCGCCTGCCGGACGGCGGCGGGCCGCCCGGCGGCCGTGGCCGCGGCGAAGAGCTCCGCCGCGACCGCGGGCTCACCCGCCAGCGCCTCCTCGGCGGCGGCCTCGAGCGTCGGTGCCGGACACTCGCCGGCCACTCCGGCGGCGAGCAGCGAGCGGACCAGCGGGAGGACCGGCCCACCCCGGGCCAGCTGTAGTTGGGTGAGCCGGAGCCAGACCGCGGTGCGCTCGGTGACCGGGCTCAGCGCGGTCACCGCCCGCCGCACGATCGGCGCGAGCCGGCCGTCCGCGCCGAGCAGCCCGGCCGCCCGGGTCGCGCCGATCAGCTCGTCCACCTCGGCCAGCTCCCGGTCGAGCAGCGCGCCGAGCAGGTCCACCGGCAGCGGTACGCCGGCCGCGACGGCGAGCAGCAGCCGTCGGACGTCGGGAGCCACGTCCTCCAGATCCGGCCCGAACTCGAGGATGACCTGCCGGGACGGCTCCGCGGGAACGTCCGGTGGTCCCTGCTGGCCGCGCAGCCCGCGGACCAGCCGCTCGACGTAGCGGGGCACACCGCCGGTCTGCCCGTGCACGAAGTCGACCAGGTCGGGCTGCCGGCCGAGCTCCGGCGCGCAGGCGAGGTAGGCGGCGGTCTGCTCTCTGGTGAACGGGGTGAGCAGGACCAGGTGCCCGTCCCGCCGCAACGCGGCGGCCAGCTCGACCAGCGCCGCCGGCCGGGGCCACGGTCGGTAGCCGACGACCAGGCGGTGCCGGCGGGCGGTCACCAGGTGGCGCAGCGCCCGAAGCCGGGCGTCGTCCAGCAGCTGCGCGTCGTCGACCAGCAGCACCGTGTCCGGGTCGACCGCGTCGGGCAGTTCGGGCGCGCTCTCGAGGACGGTGCACCCGGCCCGCCGGTAGACCGCGGCCAGCTCCTGGAGGTAGGCGCTGCGGCCGTGGCCGCCGGGGCCCGTCACGCCGAGCACCAGCGGCGACGTCGGAGCCGCCGCCACCGCGTCGAGCAGGCCCTGCGGCCGCCGGTCCAGCACCAGCCGGTGCCCGGCGACGCCGCTCATGGTCATGCTGGTCATCCTCTGCCGCCCCGCCGGCGGGCCAGCGCCAGGCGGGACGCCTTCGGCAGTTCCAGAGGGGCGAACCGGACCGGGGGGCGCGGTGGTGGTTCGCTTGCGACCCCGCGGTGGTGATCGGGTCGGTGCTGCGGCGCGACGGCCGGCGCACCGACGCGGCCGGCGGTGCCATCGGGGGCCGGGCCGTCGTCCCGCCCCTCGCGCCGGGGGCGCGGCGACACCGTCTGACAGGCGGCGAGGGCCGCGCCCGTCGCGGCGGTCAGCTGCGGATCGGGCTCCACCTCGACCGGTATCGGAAGGGCCGCGGCGAGCAGCTCGGCGATCAGCGGGATCCGGGTGGACCCGCCGGCGAGCAGGACGCCGTCGAGCTGCGTCGGCGCCAGCCCGCCGGAGCGTACGGTCCGCAGCAGCAGGTCGATCGTCGCCTGCACCGCCGGGCGGATCATGTCCTCGAACTGCACCCGGCTCACCGGCACGCGGGCCGGCCCGCTCGGCAGCGTCAGGAGCACGTCGGTCTGCGTGCCGACGGTCAGCTCACGCTTGGCCCGCTCGCACCCGGGCAGCAGCCCGAGCAGCGGGTCGTACGCCTGCCGGGGTGTGGTGCCGCCGAGGTCACGGGTGAGTGCGGTGCGCACGTGCTCGGCGAGCGCCTCGTCGAAGTCGGCACCGCCGATCCACTCGAGCCCCTGCGGGAAGCCGAAGGTCTCGTACGTGCCGCGTGGGGTGCGGCGGACGAGGGCCGCCTCGAAGGTGTTGCCGCCCAGGGCGTAGACCACGGCGGCGCTGCCCGGGAAGCCCCGTGCCGCGTGGCTCTCGGCCACCGTGACAGTACGCGGAAGCAGCGTCACGTGGCCCAGGCCGAACTCCCGCAGGGCGGCGTGCAACAGCTCGCGCCGATGCCGGCCCCAGCCCGCCGGATGGCTGAGCACGACGGCCTGGGCGGGCTCGCCCTCGCGGTCGCGCACGCGTTCGACCACCCACGACGTCAGCACCGCGGTCAGCGTCTGCGGTGGACACGCCTCGCCGGCGAGCATCAGGGGCACGTCGTCGCCGACCCGCCGCACGAAGCCCCGGGCCGTCCGGGCCCCGTCGTCGGTGCCGGGCTCGCCGACCGTGAGCCTGCCGTCCAGGGCGAGGTGCAGCACCGACGGCACGATCACCGACCCCGCGTCCAGCGGGACCCCCTCGGGGCGGCTCCACGTCGCGCCCTGTCGCCGGGCAACGGTGGCCGCGGTGTTGGTGCTTCCGATGTCTATCCCCAGGACGTACGGCATGCGCTTTCTTCCCTCACCGCGAGTCGGCCGGTCGGGGCGACGGCGTCCACACCGCGCGGCGACCACCCCCGGCAAACCCCGTGGGCTCCTACGTTCGTACCAGAGATCACTCCGGCATCAGGACCCTAAATCAGGCCGGGACGGGACCCCCATTCCCCCTAACGTACGAGGGGGCGCGTGCCCTAATCCGGCGGGGCGGGTCGGGGGCTCGGCCCCGATGACCGGAGCCGGTCACCGGCAATAGCGTCGGTGTCGACGATCAACGGTCGCCGACGCACATCGAGGAGATCCCGCACATGACCCTGCACGACTTCGTGCTCAATCTGCTCACCGACGCCGACGCCAAGGCGGCGTTCGACCTCGACCCGGAGGGCGCGCTGCAGGCCGCGGGCCTCACCGACATCACCCCCGCCGACGTGCAGGACGTCGTCCCGCTGGTGGTCGACTACGCCCCGACCCATGGGCTCGCCCCGGTGGCTCCGGTGACCGGTCAGCTCGGAGCCGACCCGCTCGTGGCAGACGTCACCGGCGCCGTCAGTCAGCTGCAGACGGCGACGCCGGAGCTCAGCGTCGGCGGCTACAGCGGCCTGGACGTCAAGGCCGGTGTGCTCGGCGCCATCACCGTCGACCCGGCGGCCGTCGGCGTCACGGCCACCGTACTGCCCGGGATCGGCCTGGGTGTCGGGCAGAGCGGTCTCGACACCAATCTCGTCGGGGTGCACGACCTGGCGCACACCCTCGACGCCGACGTGGTCGGCGCGGTGGACACCACGGCCGACCCGGTGGTCGGGGATCTGGCCGGCACGGTCGGCAACCCGGGCACCGTGCTCGACGCCACCGACCACGGCCTGCTCGGCACTCCGGACGGCCTGCTCGGGGGCGCGTTGTCCGGCGCCGAGGGCCAGGTCGGCGGGGTCGTCGGCTCGCTGGGTGGCGACGACGCGCTGGGCGGGCTCGGTCTGGGTGACGGCGGCACCGGCCTGGTCCCGCCGGTCGACGTGCCGTCGACTGTGGGCGGCGTGACGGGCCAGGTGGACGGCGTCCTCGGCGGCGTCACCGGCGCGGTCGGCGGCGTGACCGGTGACGTCACCGGCGGTGTGAGCGGCAAGGCCGAGGTCCACGGCGAGGTCTCCGCTTCCTCCGGCGGCGGGCTGCTGGGTCTCGGCGACGGTCTGCTCTGACCGTTCCGGACGACGGCGGGAAAGCCGGATCGCGGACAGCGATCCGGCTTTCTCCGCATCCCTCTTGATATTTGAGCCGAAATCCGCACACTTGGTGCGGTGATGGCGGGGATCTGGTTGGACGTGCTCGACGGGATCGCCCGCACGTGCCGCGAACACGGACGGGGCGATCTGCTCCAGGCCGTCCGCGACAAGCGCGTCCAACTGCTCGACCCGACCCTGCGCGTCCTGGTCGTCGGCGAGCCGAACCAGGGCAAGAGCCAGTTGGTCAACGCGATCGTCAACGCTCCGGTCTGCCCGGTCGGGGATGGTTCCACCACTGTGCTGCCGACGGTCGTGCGCCACGGCGAGGTCGCCTCGGCGGCGGTGGTCCACACGCCGCCCGCGGCGGGCCCGGTCGACGCCGGGACCGTCGAGCGAACCGCGGTACCGGTGGACCGGATCGCGCCCGCGGTGGCCGGCACGCTCGGGCGTCGGCCCGGCGGCGGCCCCGCGCACGTCGAGATCGGACTGCCGCGCGCGCTGCTCGGCGCCGGACTGGTGCTGGTGGACACCGCCGGCAGCGACGAGGCGACCGCGATCGGTGGCGGCGCCCCGATCGCCGCCGTGAGTCGTGCGGACGCGGTGCTGCTGGTCTCCGATTCGACCCGGGAACTCTCCGTCGCCGAGATCAACATGCTGCTGCACATCACGCGGTCGCACCCGAACGTGGTGGTGGTGCAGACCAAGACCGACCTGGTGACGGACTGGCGTGCCGTCGCCGAGCGCAACCGGCGACAACTCGCCGAGGCAGGCGTACCGGCGGCGCTGATCCCGGTCTCGTCGGCGTTACGCCTGCGGGCGGCCGTCACCGACGACCGCGAGCTCAACGCCGAGTCGGGCTTCCCGGTGCTGATCGCCCGGCTCCAGCGGGACCTGGCCGGCAAGGCCGATCCGCTGGCGCGCGCCTCGGTGGCGTTGACCGCTCGAACGGTGGTCGAGCAGCTCGCCGCGCCGCTGCGTGCCGAACTGGAGAGCCAGGAGGCGCAGCGGCAGTCCGGCCCGATCTCCCAGCTGCACGCGGCCCAGCGGGAGGTCGACGAGTTGCGCCGCTGCTCCACGCGCTGGCAGAACACCCTCAGCGACGAGATGGGCGACCTGCTCTCCGACATCGAGTACGACCTGCGCGACCGGACCCGCCAGATCCTGCGAATGGTCGACGAGGCGTTCGACACGGCGGACCCGCTCGTCGCCTGGGACACCTTCCAGGACTGGCTCGAACGCAGCCTGACCGAGGCGGCGGAGGCGAACCACGAGTGGCTGGTCCAGCGCTGCGACTGGGCCGCGCGCCGGGTGGCCGCCAACTTCGCCCGGTACGGCTACGACGTGCTGCCGCCCTGGTCGGTGACCGTGCCGGAGGACCTCGGCGACCGGCTGCCGGAGATCGAACGGCCGCACATCGACCGGTTCACCGCGAGCCAGAAGGTGATCACCGGCATGAAGGGCTCGTACGGGGGCCTGCTGATGTTCGGCCTTGCGCTCACGCTGGCCGGCATGCCGATGATCAACCCTGTCTCGATCGGCGCCGGCGCGCTCTTCGGCGGCAAGAGCATCCACGACGAGAGCAGACAGCTGCTCCGCCGCCGCCAGTCGACGGTCAAGACGGCGATCCAGCGCCACGTCGACGACTACTTCGTCCGCATGAACAAGGACTGCCGGGACACCGTCCGGCAGGTGCAGCGGATGCTCCGAGACCACTTCACCGCGCTGACCGAGGAGTTGCAGGAGGCCATCATCCAGTCGTTCCGCACCGCCAAGCAGGCTGCCGACACCGACATGGCCGTCCGCGAGCAGCGCCAGCGCGAGATCCGACTGAAGATGACCCGGCTGGCCGCGCTCTACGACCAGGCCCAACAGTTGACCGGGGCCCGGACCGCCCCGGCGGGGCTGGGGTCCCCCGCATGACCGTCGGCCTGCGGCTCGATGAGGCGGTGTGGGGGCTGCTGCAGCGCGCCCTGCAGCTCTACCGGGACAACCCGCGGGCCACCGCTGCTCTCCGCCACCAACTGGCGCGGTTGGAGCAGCCGCTGCGCCTCGCGGTCGCCGGCCCCTGGCGTTCCGGGAAGTCCACGGTGCTGAACGCCATCATGGGCGAGGAGGTCGCGCCCGTCGGCGACGCGGACGGCACCGACGTCTTCACCTGGTACGAGGACGCGCCGCAGCCACGCGCCATCGCCTACTCGACCAGTCACCCGCCGCAGGAGCTGGCGATGGTCAAGTCGGCGACGGGGATGCGGGTGGACCTCGTCGGCTGGCGAGCCGGCGAGCTGCGCGACATCGTGGTGCGGTGGCCCACCCGGGCCCTGCGGCAGGTGACCCTCATCGACACGCCCGCGATCACCGGCGTGGACGAGCACGGCCGGGCGCCGGTGATGGACCGGGTCCTGCGCGACGCCGACGCGGTGTTGTACCTGACCCGGGACGGTCGCGGCACCGACCTGAGGGTCCTGGAGACCAGCCGGGAGAGCGCCGTCGGCCAGGCGGCCCCCGTGAACGTCGTCCTGGTGCTGTCCCGGGCCGACGAGACCGGCGGCGGACAGATCGACGCCCTGCTCACCGCCCGCCAACTCGCCCGCCGGCAGTACCGCGACCCCCGCGTGAACGCACTCTGCGTGGACACGGTGGCGTGCAGCGGGCTGATCGGCCTGGCCGGCCGGGTGCTCAGCGAGTCGGATTTCGCGGTGCTCGCGCAGTTGGCCCGCGTGCCCCGCCAGGCCCTGGAGCCCCACCTGCTCTCGGCCGACCGCTTCGCCGGCGGCGAGCTACCCGTACGGCTGGACGCCGAGGTACGCGCCGCGCTGCTCGACCGGCTCGGCCTCTTCGGGGTCCGGCTCGCGACCACCCTGGTCCGTACCGGCTGCGACAACCGGGCCACGCTGTCCGCCGAACTCATCCGCCGCAGCGGCCTGACCGAGCTGCGCGAGTCGGTGAACCGCCTCCTCATCGACCGGCGGGACGCGCTCAAGGCGCGCTCGGCGATGGTCGCCGTGGAGGCGCTGCTGCGAGCCGAACCCGAACCGGGCGCCGATGAGCTGCTCACCATGCTGGAGCAGATCCTCGCCGGCGCGCACGAGTTCCAGGAGCTGCGACTGCTCGCGGCGTTGCGGAACACCCGGCTCGGCTTCGACACCGAGTTGGCCGAGGAGGCACGGCGGTTGGTCGGCGGGGACGGCGTCGGCCTGGCCGCCCGACTCGGCGTCGAACACGGCGCGACCACGCAGCAGCTCTGGGATGTCGCCGCCGACGCGCAGTGGAGCTGGCGGAACCGGGCGGAGGACAGCTCGCTCCGGCTGACCCAGCGGCGGGGCGCACAGGTCGTCGTCCGCAGCTGCGAGGGGATGCTCGCCGAACTGGCCGAGGGCGGCCGCTGACGGTCGGATGCGAGGACGCCGCTGGCCGGCACCCCGCACGGGGTACCGGCCAGCGGCATCATGCACCTGTGTGTCAGCTGTTCCAGTGCTCGGCGACGAGGTCGGCGGCCTGCTGCTCCCACTGGGCGTAGTGGTCCGGGTACGCCGACACCTGCACCGTCTGCGCGGCATCGGTCAGCGGCAT
>NZ_JBFAVI010000207.1:0-11207 GCF_040679695.1 Micromonospora sp. NPDC052213 | reverse complement strand
GGCGGGGGCGCCGCCCCCCCCCGCCCCCCCCCCGCCCCGCGGCCGCGGGGGGCGGCCCGGCCCGGCCGGCCCCCCCCGGGCGGGGGCCCCCCCCCCCCCGACCCGCAGGGTCAGGGTCACTCGGCGCCGCCGGCCTCGGGCTCGCCCGCGTCCAGGTCGGCCTCGGCGCACGGGTCCGGCTCGCCGGCAGCCGCGGTCGGCTCGTCCTCAGCCTCGACGTCGTGCTCCGGCAGGTGGGCGTCCACCACCGGGGCGTCCTCGTCGTCGCCGTACTCGTCGTCGCCGTCCTCGGCGTCCAGCTCGGCCTCGTACGCCAAGCGCTCCGCCTCCTCCTCGGCTTCGGCGCGCTTGCGCTCCTCCTCGGCGATGAGCGCGGCGCGCATGTCCGCCTAACCCTCGGACAGCTCGTAGCCGTCCTCCTCCAGCCGGTTGAGCCACAGCACGATCAGGTCCTTGTGCGCGCTCCACCGGCCGTCAGCGACCTGCTCGAAGTTGTGCTCCTGCGCGGCGATCAGCCGGGCGACGAGCAGCCGGTTCAGCCGGTCCTGCCCGGCGGTCAGGCCGTCGGACAGGGTGCCGCCGGCCAGCTCCTTGATGAGCTCGCCGTCGACGCGGTGCTGGAGGAAGTCCGGCCACACCACGGCGAACCGCATCGCCTCGACCAAGAGCGTCTTCGCGCCCTTTGCGCTGCCGTACTTCTCAACGAGGAACCGGCGCCGCACCGACGCCGCCGCCTTCATCCGCTCGCGGCGCTCCTGGGCGGCCTTGTCCTTGGCCTCCTTGGCGGCGATCTCCGCCGGGGTCTTGTAGTAGCTGTGCCCGGTCCGCTTGTATTGGGCCTCGGGGTCGAGGCAGACGAATCGCGCCGGCCGAGTCGTACCGCTCCTCGATGAGCGCGCCGTACCCGTCGAGCGTCTTGACCGCCTCTGGGTCGAGCTTCTGGCCGTCGGCCGTCTCCAGCTGGTCGACGCGCGCCATCGCGCAGTTGTACGGCCACTCCTTGGCCGCTTCACGATCTTCACGCCGGCTGCTTCCATCTCGGTGGTGACCGCCGCGATGGCTTCCTTGACCTTCCGCTTGCGGCGCTCCTCCTGGGCCTTGTGCTTGATCCCCCAGCCGGTGCTGACGTCCTTGAGGATCTTCTCCATCGTCTTGGGGTCGTCCTCGAACTCGGCCAGCTCGGCAACGTCGTCGGGGCTGAGCCGGCCGGCGTCGGCCGCCGCGGTGGCTGCGGCGCCGAGCTTCGTCAGCTTGAGCGCGGACTGGACGTGCTGCGTCGGCCGGCCGGTCCGCCGGCGATCTCGGCGACGTCGAGGCCGAACAGCTCCAGCTGCGCGTACCCGGCGGCCCGCTCCGACTCGGTGAGGTCGACGCGCTGGTCGTTCTCGACGAGCATCGCGACGATGTGCTCCGGGGCCAGGCCCACCATGTCCAGCCGCACCAGGCACGGCACGGTCTGGGGCAGGTTGTCCGGCCACTCGCCGGCTTCCAGGGCCTCGACGGCGGCTGCCGCCCGCCGGTGGCCGGCGACGATGCGGTGGCCGTCGTCCTCGGGGACGACGGTCAGCGCCTGCCACACGCCGTACGCGGCGATCGAGGCGCGCAGCTCGGTGAGGTCGCCGAGCCATGCCTGGTCCTTCCTACTCCACGTGAACAGGCGTACGACTCGTGTCGTACATAGACACCGCATCAATCAAGATCAACGCCATCTAATCAGGAACCGCTCTGACCTGCGGTTTTGCCGCGCAGCGGCGACGCCACCACCGCCCGCCGAGACTCCCTCGACCGCAGGTACGTCACGCCATGCACCAGCGCGTCCAGCCGGTCCGGGCTGTCCCCCGACTCCGGCGTCCAGGTCGTCAGCTGGTCCTCCAGCGCCGGGAACGTCCCGACGTGATGCACCCTCGGCGGGTCGACCTCGTACCGGGCGGCGACCGGCTCGGCGCGCACCCGCTTGCTCGCGCGGGCCTGCACCACGTCGATCGGCGGGTCACCGCCGCCGATCAGGCCCTCCTTATGCATGGCCACCCAGGCGTCGACCAGGATGTCCCGCAGCCACGCCGACGCCCCCTCGTAGACCACCACGTCGGCGTCGACGTCCAGGTAGCACTGCCAGATGCGGCGGGCCGCCGCCATGCCGGCGATCTTCATGCTCCGGTCCGCCAGCACGTAGTGCTCGCGGTCCTCGCCCCGGCCGACCGCGACGATGCCCGTCTCGCCGCTCGTCTCCGACACCGTATCCGCCGGGTCGACCGACACCACGGTCCGCACCAGGGGCGGCACGTCGTCCTTGTCGACGCGGCCAGCCTCGATCCACGCCGACTTCCACAGCGCGCCGTCGACGTCCGACAGCATCTCGGCGTCCAACTCCTGCCGGCCCAGCCGCGTGCCGCCGTACTGCTCCAGCAGCTCCTCCAGCGCCTCCGGCGACAGGTTCTCGGCGTTGTCCAGCGTCCGGCCCCGCGTGATGACCACCCGGGGCCGGCGGCTGCGCGACAACTGCTTCTTCGCCCGCGCCAGCAGCTTCTTCACGTGCGGCAGCGGCTTCGGGGTCGTGCTGATGACCATGCGCGGGTCGGGGGCCTCACGCATGCAGAACCACAGCATGTCGAACACGCCCTGCGCCGTCTGCAACGGCCACGCCGCGTACTCGTCGAGCCAGCAGCCGTCGAAGTCGTAGCCGCGCAGCGTGTCCGGGTCCTGCGCGCCGAACCCGCGGATGATCGCCCCGTTCGTCAGCTCCAGGTACGGCTCGCCCTTGTTGAACGTCCGCACCTCCTTCGGCGGGATCACCGCCAGCAGGCCGGCCCGCCGCGCCGTGAAGCAGACGTTGAACACCTCGCGGTGCGTCTTCGCGATCACCGCGTAGCGCCCGCCCGGCCTGGTCCCCGCCCAGCCGCGCACCGTCTCCGCGCCCGTCCGGGTCTTCCCGAAGCCACGGCCCGCCAGCAGCATCCAGATCCGGTAGTACGCCGGCTCCATCTGCTCCGGGCGGGCATGCCGCCGCCAGTCGTAGCGGACGAGGCCCTGAACCTCCGACACCTCGCGCAGGTACGCGGCCAGCTCGGCGTCGGTCATCAGGGCCGGGTCCGGGTACGACAGCAGCACGGCTCAGCTCCCGCCGCGCATCTCGGCCTCGCGCTGGCGCACGTCCACCGCCGCGCACCAGGCCAGCACCAGCCCGGCTACGAGCATCGCCGCCGGGCAGCCCAGCGACGCCGGCCCGACCCACCACAGCCCTGCCCACACCGCCGCCGCCGTCAACGCCGTCCATCCAGCGAGCAGTGCCCGCCAGCCCCACGCCCGGCGGGCGTGGGGCTGGCGGCTGGTCCCGGCTCAGCGGCGGAGGCGGCGGCACGCGGAGCGTCGGCGCCGGCGGCAGCGGGTCGTCGGCCTCGGCTGTGCCGGCGACCGGGCCGCCCGTCCGGTACGCAGGGGCGGCGGCCGGCGCCGGGTGGACGGTCAGCCGCCGCGCCGACCGGGGGCCGCGCGTCACCACCGCAGCACCACCAACCCCACGGCGGACAGCCCCATCAGCACCGACCCGACCGCCACGCACCCCACCGCCCACCGGGGGGCGCGCACCTCCACGGCCATCCACACCTCCTCGTCTGCCCTATGCCTCCGGCCCACCAGCCGCCTCCTCGTCGTCGTCCTCGTGCCGGTCGCCGGCCAGCTCGTCCGACTCCCGCCCCGGGGCTGCCTGCCCGGCGCGGGCAGCGGCCTCGGGCCATGAACGCCCGGAGGCGCGCTGCTGCTCGGTCATCTGCTCGACCTCGGCGCGGATCAGGCCGCCGTCCGGGCCGGTGTGCGCGGTGGTCGAGTCGGGCAGGCCCAGCGCCAGCCGCTCGACGCGGGTCGACACCTCCAGCCAGCGGGCGACGTCGCCCGGGGTCAGCTTCGACGCGTCGAGGGTCTGCAACCGGGCGACCAGCTTCGCCTGCAACGCCGACGCGACCCGCGCGTGCCGCCTCGCCATGTCGCGCCGCTGCTCGGCCAGGCCCTCGGCGTACAGCCGGTCCTCTTCCCGGTCCCACGACGACATCAACCGGCCGCCACCCGCTACCTCGCCGCGTCACCTAAAGCGAGATTGCCGCGACTGGGTTCGAGATTCAGCGCCCGGTTCGGCCTGTTCAGACCACGGGCCAGCTATCGTGCATGCCGGGCGTGAAGGTGCGTCCACCTCGTCTGACGGGCTGGCTCCAGCGCCACATCGGTGGTAGAAATACTCGTGATCATGACATCTGCCCAGTGCGGGACAAGGTGCGTGGCACGATTCGGTCGGGCGAACGCAGACGGGTGATCATGTGAGTGGCGCACTGCAGGACATGTGCACGGACACGGTCCAGCTGGCATCGCGCCGCGTCGCTGACTTCGTCCCAGCCGATCGAGACTGGTCTCTCGTTCAGATGTTCGGCAGTGACGTTCTCATCGCTCATCGGGTCGATGAGGGCGAACATGAACGTCGTCGGCGTGACGGTCTTGGCGTTCTGCTGTCCTCCGATTACCTTGAGTTGCTGATGTCACTCCCGGTCGGGTGGCCTGTACCGGTCTCCTCGCTGTCTCACCGTGATCAAGGCACACTGCGCCGCCTGCCCGTCGGCGCGGCTCGGCTTGCCGCAGGAGCCGCTGAGCGGCTGGCTGTCCGTCCGGCGCGAATCGATCTGGCAGTCGTACCGGCGACGCGGTGGCGGGCTGGGTTGGAACGTGCTGGCAGGTTCGCCCCGTTCACTGCCCGGATGATGTGGCTCCGGCGCCCGCCATCAGACGTCGACGCGATGACCCGTGAGTCGTGCCGGTTCGGCGTCGGGGTGATGGTCGGCCCCTCGGAGCGGGCGGAGGTACTGGTGCCGCCGGCTCCCTTCGTCCAGCGGCGGTTCACCGCCGCCGGCTGGCTTTTCACGGAGCAGGTGTACTCGCGCCTTCGATGACCCTCGGAGTGGCACCTTCTGCCAGCTTCGCGAGGCGCTGCAGGGTCTTGGACGGCTTGAAGGCGTTCGCCTGCTGGATGCGCTCGTTCTCCGTCTCGTAGGCCAGGTGCGCAAGACGGATCCGCTCGGCCAGCCACCGTTGCCGCTCGACGCCGGTCGGCAGAGCGCGCATCTGCGCCCAGAGCGCGGACCATGACGCGGCGTTGTGGGCCCGAGCCTCGGTGTCAACCCCCGTGTCGTAGCTGTCGAACCGGTCGAGCCCTCGCCCTTCACACACAGTGCACCAACAGGAGAGCGGGTCGACGTTGGCCCATCGCTCGGTCAGCGTGTCGGCCCGGAAGAAGTGCAGCAGTTCCGGGATGAAGACCGACGGCTTGAACCGTGCGGTGATCTTCGTAGCCTGGCCTGGAGGGACGAGATGCCGCAGGCTCCCGGAGGACCCGATGCCGGCGAACATGCCGCCCTGCGCCATCGCATCCAGGGCGGTCACCGGGTCGGTCCGCCACGGTCCGACCCGGCCTATCTCCTGGTAGACGCGCCGCAGGTTCCTCATGATGTCGGCGTAGGAGTCGGTCGGGTTGTACTGGCCGCCGAGGACGAGCGCGATCGGGTGAGGAATCGCCTTGAGAATCGCGATCAGCTGGTCGATCTTGTTGTCGCGCAACCAGGTCACGTCCAGCGGCACCACGACCACCACGTCGGTGCGGGTCACCTCCTGAGCCGCGGCACGGACGGCCTTGAGAGCGGCCGGTTCTCCGGCCTCGACGTATGCGGTAGGCGTGAAGATCGCCGAGTTCGACCGGGTCCGCATGTCATTGAAGAAGCCATCGCGCCCGAACAGGGTCTCCGGGAACAGCATCGGCGTCTCAGGACTCGCCGTGCTCTTCTCGTAGTGGGCAAGGTCGGCCACCACCGGCAGGCGGCGACGCCCGGAGAGTGCCCCGATGCGTTGTTCGCCCTCGGGGCCGCACAGGGCGAACCCGGTGATGGTCGGGTCGAGGTACTGGGGTACCGCCCAGGTGCCCTTCGGCCGGGTCAACAGGAAGATGCGGTCCTGCGTAGCCTGCTCCGCAGCCGTGGTCAGTTCGGCGGCGGTGTCCCAAGCCGGCCGTCTCGGCAACGGCGGCACAGGGTTTTGCGTCATCTCTCACCTCTTACGGTGGCGCCGAAAGGCGTCAGTGTGACGGCGTTGCCAGGTACAGCTGTTGAAACTCGTCGGGGAAGAGTCCGGCGGTTGCCGCAAGCTCCTCCACCGTGGCGCCCTGGTCCCGCATCAGGGCCTGCAAGACACCATAGATCTTCGATGCGCGCTCCGGCTCTAGAGAAACCGGCTCGTGCGTCTTGTAGCCCAACATCGACATCTCGACCACGAGGTTGCGGTACTGCCAGTCGCTCAAGGCGTTCACATCGAGAGCCCGTCGGGCCAGCGCCGCCATAGAGGTTCCCCACACGGATTTCAGCTGCATAAGGCGGTTGACATCGACGCCTTGGCGCAACTGTTCACGGATACTCCTGGCCGGCATCAGGAACTCGCTGGCGAACATGTCAGCCTGCTTTTCCTGAACCACCGTGCCGCCTGGAACGTGGTGCATGATCACATGTCCCAGCTCGTGGGCGAGGCTGAAGCGAGCACGATCGGTGGGCGCCGTGACGTTCAAGAGGAATAGCGGGTTGCCCTCGCTGGGCCATGCACTGACCGCGTCGATTTCCCGGGTGTCGAGGTCCCGGAGGAGAACGACGGCGCCAGCTCCTTCTAGAACGGCGACCATGTCGGGTATCGGACCGTCGCCCAGGCTCCACTCGCGACGCATCAGCTGCGCGATCTCCTCGGGAGACTCGTCTTCAGCCAGCTCGTGCCGCTGGAAGCGGTGCTCACGATCTCCAGCTGCGGCAAGAAGTGACGCAGTCTGGCGCCGCCCGAACTTCAGCTGGTTGTGAATGCGCCGCAGAGCCGGGGCACCCAGAGATGCGCGCTTCCGATGGTGAATCAGGCCGATTCCAACGCCCTCCGCGTCAGGAGCGTCGCAGAGCACGGCGACGGGATACCCCAGCGCGGCGGAGAACGCCTCCAAGCGTTCCCCCGAAACGCTCACGCGTCCAGCTTCGGCCTTACTGACGTACGCCTGGGAGACCGTCGTCCCGAGGTGCTTCGACATGGCCAGGGCCACCTCGTTCTGGCGCAGCCCACGAGACTCGCGCGCCTGGATGAGCATCCCGGGATCTGCAACCAGCGACTCGATCATCCAGCTCACCTCCGTCTCGCCGCCTCACACCATCGACCACATTAGCCACCCCGAGCCCTAAACCGCAAGCGCCACCCTAAAAAATCGGGCTAAAAATATTCCCGCTCCCTGCCCGGTCCGCCGCCAGGGCGTCCTAATCAGATGGACATGGGGCGCGACGGGGCAGCAAGCATGGGCCAGCCGGCCGGTCCCAAATGCCGCAGGCTGGTTGCGTCACCTCGCCGGCGACGCCGTCGAGGTCCGGTCCGCTGGCTCCGAGCCCGCCGACCAGATCAACCCCGTGGCCGTCGAGGCCATGCGCGAGGTCGGGATCGACATCACCGCCAACGAGCCGAAGATCCTCGACTACGCCACTGCCGAGGCCTCCGACGTCATCATCACGATGGGCTGCAGCGACGTCTGCCCCGCGTTCCCTGGCAAGCGGTACGAGGACTGGAAGCTCGAAGATCCCGCAGGCAAGGGCATCGAGGCCGTCCGCCCGATCCGCGACGAGATCCGCAGCCGGGTGGAGACGCTGCTCGCCGAGCTGCGCCGCGCCTGAGCCCAACCCGCGCCGCCCGCCGGTCACCAGCGGCGGGCGGCTCCCCCAAACGGGACCTGTCCGACAGCATCAGTCCTTGCCCATGACCCGGTCCCACTCGGCATCGCGGGCATATCGCCATGCTGTCTCTGCATCCCGCTCGTAACCGCAGGCAAAGCACCGCCCCTGCGAGTTGGTACCACCGAACTCATCGAAGCCCGCGGGGAGGAACGTGATGCGCCAGCACTCGTCGCACTCCTCAAGGTCCGGCTGGTAGATCTGATCATCTGGCGACATGAGAGCAAATCCCGCCGCATCGGAAGCCGCCTCTGCATACAGGTTCGCCAACAGGTCATCGACCTTGGCCGTCTCTCGGGCGCGCTCGAGAACAAGCAGTGCTGGATGACTGTCGATGGCCACGAGGGCTTCGAGGTGCCGGCGAACTGGCAAGAGAAATTCGTCGTCCGCCCGCCCGTGACGCATCGGCTGAGTGATCTTGAGAGCCTCGCGTAGGGCCTCATAGTCGAGAGCCGTGCCCGCACCCTCAAGAACCTTGAGCAGCCCGCTAGCGGGCAGCATCCTGCCGTCCGAGCCGCGCTCCAAGCCGGGGTGGTCGCAGGCCACGATGGCGGCGAGTCCATTGGTCAGGGCAACATCGAAGGGACCTTCAGGTGGTACCAGATCCTGTTCAAGGGCCACGACATTTAGCCCGTAACGCAGCCGACGTATCACCTGGCGGCGCAGCTCATGATGGTCCATCTTCCCATCATGCCGACAGGACCGCGGATCGGAAATCGGTGCCGCCGTGGGCGAAGGAGCAGTTCAGACTTGCGGCTGCTGACCGCCCATAGGCGGTCCACAGCGGGCGGCGAGCCAATCCCACTGGCTCGCCGCCCGCTGTGCTGTACGGGGCCGCCTACCGCCCGGCGGCCACCAGCTGGTCGACGCCAAGGAAGTCCCCGACGATCTGCCGCACCGGCTCGTGGTGCCGCCGGGGTCGTGTGCACGTAGACGTTCATCGTCGTGGTCACGCTCGCGTGCCCGGCCATCGTCCGCAGCGCCGCCAGGTCGACGCCCTCCGTGGCCAGCAGCGTCAGCAGCGAGTACCGCAGCCCGTGCATCGTCATCCGGCGCGGCAGGCCCTTCTCTTGGGCCAGGTCGCGGATCTTCACCCACCGGCCCTCGTAGAAGTCCTCGTACCGCCAGTGGTTGCCGCGCGGCGCCACGAACACGAACTCGCGCCCCTTCTCCCGCGTGGCGGGGCCACCCGGTCGGCGGCGATCCGCATGACCGGCAGCGGCAGCGGCACCTCCCGGTACCCCTGCTTCGTCTTCGGCTTGGGCTCGATCACCCACCGCCGGTTCACCTTCCGCAGGACCTGCACGATCGACACCGTGCCCCGCGCAACGTTGACCGCCCGGGGCGGCAGCGCCGACACCTCACCCCAGCGCAGCCCGGTCGCCAGCTTGCACAGCAGTAGGTCCGCCGCCTCCGGGTCGACCGCGTACGCCGCCTCCAGGAACAGCCGGGCCTCGTCCGGGCTCTCCAGGATGTCCCGCCCGGCGCGCGGGCCCTCCGGCAGCGGCAGCCCGTCCATCGGGTTCGACGTCCGCACGGCCGGCTCGCCGTCCTCGCCGGGCCGGCACGCCGCCTTGAAGATCGGCACCACCGTCTCACCCCGGATGTTGGCGATCGTCTTCGCCGACAGGCCGGCGTCGCGCAGGCCCTGCTGCCACTCGCGCATCTCCCGCGGGTGATGTCGACGATCGGCCGGTCGCCCAGGCGCGGGTAGACGTGCTTCTCCAGGCGCTCCCGGTACTTGCGGAGCGTCTCCGTGTGCGGCTTCACCAGCGTGCCCAGCCACTCCTCGGCGTACGCCCGGAACGTCAGCACGCCCTCGGCGGGCTCCGGCACCGGGGCGGCCACGCCAGCGGGAAGGAGCTCGGCGAAGCCGTGCTCGGCCAGATGCTCCGGCGTCGGCCGCTGGTTGCCGGCGGCGTCGACGAGCGCCTTGAACCGCTTCGCGTCCACCTGGTAGTCGAACTGCTGGCCGTCCCAGCGGCCGGTGCCGCCGGTGCGCCACTTCACCCCGCCACCGAGTGACCTTGCCGCCCTCGTACTGCCTCTTCTCGATCTGTGCCCACTGTTCCTCCACGCGAACAGGCGGCCTCGACCCGGCGTCGCGGGCTCTGCCGCCACCCACACCTGTATGCGGAACGGTCGGACCGCAGCCGTATCGCTCGGCTGGCACAATCGCGCGGCCCGCTAAGGGCTCGAAGCCCGTGATCCCGTGGTGATCCCGTGGGGGCGACAGCCCCGAAAACGATCAAGGCCACCGACCTGATTTCTGCCAGGTCAGCGGCCCAAAGCCTGCGTCGTTCGTTTGGTGTCCGAGGGGGGACTTGAACCCCCACGCCCTATACGGGCACTAGCACCTCAAGCTAGCGCGTCTGCCATTCCGCCACCCGGACTTACTCGTTCAGCCTACCGCGCCGACCTGGGGGATCTCATCACCCGTAGGCCGCTCTGGCGGGCCGCACGAGGAGTTACTGTACACGGCCCGGGTGGATCATGCACATCGGCTTCCGGCCTGTGCGTCCGCGCAGGTCGGGCCAGTCCACGACGCGGGACGACCGACGCCGACCGGTGGGCCCGGGTGGCGTCCGGCGGGTCCGACCCGGCAGCATGACCACGTGTCCCATCCCTCTCCCCTGGCCGCCGTCCAGCATCGGGCCCTCGCCCTGCGCGCCGCGGGCGATCTCACCGCCGCCCGCCGGTTGCTCGCCGACGCCGTCGGATCCGCTCGGCCGCCGTACGGCAAGGATCACCCGGATGTGCTGAGCACCGCGCACCTGCTGGCCCGCCTGCACCGGGAGGCGGACGACCCGGGCGCCGCCCGCCGGACGCTGGAGGAGGCGTACGCCGCCGGCGAGCGACGCTGGCCGCCCGCCGACCCGCTGATGTTGGCGCTCTCCTTCGAGTTGGCCGCAGTGGCGCACGAGTTGGGCAACCGGCACGAGGCACGCCGCAACTACAGCCTCGTCGCCTCCCTGGGCCCCGCCGTGCTCGGTGTCGAGCACCCGGCCGTCCGCACGGCCCGGCAGTATCTCGGCGATGCCGCTCCCGCCCCTCAGCAGCCCGCGCCGGGCGCGCGGCCGGGCCTGTCGGCCCTGTCGGAGCCGACCATCTCCCTGGCCGCCCTCTCCACCGCGTGGCGGCCCCACGAGCCGACCGCGATCCCCCAGCCACCCCGGTTTCCGGCCGCACAGCCCCCGACGGTGCAGCCTCCGGCCGCGCAGCCGCCCGCGCCACCGGTGACCGCCGGCCCACCCACGGCACCGCCCGCGCCGCCGTACCACCGGCCGATCCCGCCGCCGCCCACCATTCCGGGTCCGCCTGGTCCGGTTCGGGCCACCGCCACCCCGCCGCACACCCCCGCGCCCCCGTACCCGCCGCACACCGGCGCCGCGCCGGTGCCACACCAGCCGCCGGCCCAGCCCTACCCGGGTCCGC
>NZ_JBFAVI010000206.1:0-11369 GCF_040679695.1 Micromonospora sp. NPDC052213 | reverse complement strand
CTCGGGTGAGCGCGGGCCCCTCGACGGTACGTGCGGCTACAGCGGGATGTTGCCGTGCGCGCCCCGGGCCGCCGGGGCGGCGGCGAGGGCCTCGGCGATGCGGCGACGGGTCTCGGCGGGGGTGATGACGTCGTCGACCACGCCGATCTCCAGGGCCCGGTTTACGCCGCCCGCGACCCGGGTCTGTTCCTCGATCAGCTGCGCGCGCAGCGTCTCGCGTTCCTCGGCGGGGGCGGCGGCGAGCTTCTTGCGGTGCAGGATGTTGACCGCGGCGCTGGCCCCCATGACGGCGACCTCGGCGTGGGGCCAGGCGAACACGGCGGTCGCCCCGAGGGAGCGGGAGTTCATCGCGATGTACGCCCCGCCGTAGGCCTTGCGGGTCACCAGGGTCACCCGCGGCACGACGGCCTCGGCGAAGGCGTGCAGCAGCTTCGCGCCGCGGCGCACCACGCCGTCCCACTCCTGGCCGAGGCCGGGCAGGTAGCCGGGCACGTCGACCAGCACGATCAGCGGCACGCCGAGGGAGTCGCACATCCGCACGAACCGGGCCGCCTTCTCGGCGCTGGAGGCGTCGAGGCAGCCGCCCAGGCGCAGCGGGTTGTTGGCGATCACCCCGACGGTGCGGCCGGCGAACCGGCCCAGGGTGGTCACCACGTTCGGCGCCCACTTGGCGTGCAGCTCCACCCCGGGAGCGTCCAGCAGCGCCTTGACCACCGGCTTGACGTCGTAGGCCCGGTTCGTCTCCACCGGCATCTTCGCCGCCAGGTCGTGCCCCTGGTCGCCCTCCGTCGCCACGTCGTCGGGCGACAGCCGACCCTGGCGTCCCAGCAGCGCGGCGAGCTTGCGCGCCTCGGCCAGCGCCGACTCGTCGTCCTTGCACGTCACGTGGACCACCCCGGAGCGGCGGCCGTGCGGCTCCGGCCCGCCCAGCCGCTCCATGTCGACCTGCTCACCGGTGACGCTGCGTACCACCTCCGGACCGGTCACGAAGATCCGTCCGGCCCCGCTCATGACCACGATGTCGGTCAGCGCCGGCCCGTACGCCGCACCGCCGGCCGCGGGACCCAGCACCACCGAGATCTGCGGCACCCGCCCCGACGCGCGCACCATCGCGGCGAACACCTGACCCACCGCGTCCAGCGCCACCACGCCCTCGGCCAGCCGGGCGCCACCGGAGTGCCACAACCCCAGCACCGGCACCCGCTCCCGCACCGCGGTGTCGATGGCGTCCACGACGTGCCGGCACCCCTCGGTGCCCATCGCGCCGCCCATCCGCGTGGCGTCGGTCGCGTACGCGATCGCCGGCGTGCCGTCGATCTCGCCCCGCGCCCACAGGACGCCGGAGGTGTCCCGGGGGGCCATCAACCGCAACGAACCGGCATCGAACAGCGCCCGCAGCCGCAACTCCGGATCCCGGTGGTCCACGACGGGTGAAGTGTCCGCACCAACGGCGGTGGTGGTCACGTGAGCCTCCAAGGCTGTGGTCTCAGGCCCGCGTGAAGACGAGAGCCACGTTGTGCCCGCCGAAGCCGAACGAGTTGTTCAGCGCGGCGGGGATGTCCATGTGGCGCGCCTTGTTCGCGGCCACCTCCAGGGTGAGGCCGTCGTCCGGGTCGTCGAGGTTGATCGTCGGGGGTACGACGCTGTCGCGGATCGCCAGGATGGTGGCGATTGACTCCAGCGCCCCCGCCGCACCCAGCAGGTGACCGGACATGGACTTGGTGGAGGACAGCACCGGGTGGTCGCCGAGCGCCTCGTGCAGCGCCTTGATCTCCGCCACGTCACCGACCGGGGTCGACGTGGCGTGCGCGTTGACGTGCGTGATGTCGGACCTGGCGACGTCCGCGTCGGCGATCGCCTTGGCGATGGCCCGGATCGCGCCCTCCCCCTCCGGGTGCGGCTGCACGATGTCGTAGCCGTCGGAGGTGATGCCGGCCCCGACCAGGCGCGCGTACACCCGGGCCCCCCGGGCGGCGGCGTGGTCCGCGCGCTCCAGCACCAGGATGCCCGCGCCCTCGCCGAGCACGAAGCCGTCGCGGCCCTTGTCCCACGGCCGGGAGGCCCGCTCCGGCTCGTCGTTGCGCGTCGACATGGCCCGCATCGAGCTGAAGCCGGCGATCGGCAGCTGGTGGATGACCGCCTCGGTGCCGCCGGCCACCACCACGTCGGCGCGGCCGGCGCGGATCATGTCCAGGCCGAGCGCGATCGCCTCCGCGCCGGTCGCGCAGGCGCTGGCCACCGAGTGCACCCCCGCCTTCGCGCCCAGCTCCAGCCCCACCCAGGCGGCGGGGCCGTTCGGCATCAGCATCGGGATGGTGTGCGGGGAGACCCGCCGCGGCCCGGACGCCTCCAGGACGTCGTCCTGGGCGAGCAGGGTCAGCGCGCCGCCGATGCCCGAGCCGACGCTGACGCCCAGCCGCTCCCGGTCCAGCCCGGAGTCGGCCAGGCCGGCGTCCGCCCAGGCCTGCTGCGCCGCGATGATCGCGATCGCCTCGGAACGGTCCAGCCGGCGCAGCTTGACCCGGTCGAGCAGGCCGGCCGGATCCACCGCGAGCTGGGCGGCGATCCGGACCGGCAGCTGCTCGGCCCACTCCTGGGTGAGGGCACTCACCCCGGAGCGGCCGGCGAGCATGGCGTCCCAGGTCGACGCGACGTCCCCGCCCAGCGGAGTGGTCGCGCCGAGCCCGGTGACGACGACGTCGGTGTGCGCCATGATCAGGACTGCGCCTCGATGTAGCTGACGGCGTCCCCGACGGTCTTCAGGTTCTGCACCTCGTTGTCCGGGATCTTGACGCCGAACTTCTCCTCGGCCGCCACCACGACCTCCACCATGGAGAGCGAGTCGACGTCCAGGTCGTCGGTGAAGGACTTCCCCTCGGCCACGTCGTCCGGGTTCACCCCGGCAACCTCTTCGAGGATCTCGGCGAGGCCGGCGGTGATCTCGTCACGGGTCATTGCGGTTTGGTTCCTCTCATCGGTTTCACTCGACGGCCGACGACGCCGGCCGTCACTCCCCGGCGCTGGCGCGCCGGAGGGGCTTCAGGGGCAGCGGACGACCTGACCGGCGTAGGTCAGGCCGCCGCCGAAGCCGAAGAGCAGCACCGGGGCGCCCGAGGGCACCTCCCGCCGCTCGACCAGCTTGGACAGGGCCAGCGGCACGCTCGCCGCCGAGGTGTTGCCGGACTCGACGATGTCCTTGGCGATGATCGCGTTCGGGATGCCGAGCCGCTTCACGATGCCGTCGATGATCCGGGCGTTGGCCTGGTGCGGCACGAAGGCGGCCAGCTCCGACGGGTCCACCCCGGCGCGCTCGCACGCCTGCCGGGCCAGCGGCGCCAGCTCGGTGGTGGCCCAGCGGAAGACCGACTGCCCCTCCTGCTGGATGTACGGGCGCCAGCCCTCGATGCGTACCGCGTCGCTCTTCTCCGGGGCCGAGCCCCAGACCACCGGGCCGATGCCGGCGGGCTCGTCCTCGGCGGTGGCCGTCACCACCGCGGCGCCCGCGCCGTCCGCGAAGATGATGCAGGTGGAGCGGTCCGTCCAGTCGACGATGTCGGAGAGCTTCTCCGCGCCGATCACCAGGGCGTTGCGCGAGGCGCCGGCCCGGACGGCGTGGTCCACCGTGCCCAGCGCGTAGGCGAAACCGGAGCAGGCCGTGTTGATGTCGTACGCCCCGGGCGCGGTGATGCCGAGCTTGGCGGCGACCCGGCAGGCGACGTTCGGGCTGCGGTCGACGGCGCTGCAGGTGGCCACGACGACCAGGTCGATGTCGGCGGCGGTGAGGCCGGCGTTGGCCAGCGCCTTGCCGGCGGCGGCGGCGGCCATGTCGGTGACCGACTCGCCGTCGGCGATCCGCCGGGTGACGATGCCGACCCGGTCGCGGATCCACTCGTCGCTGGTCTCCACCAGCTGCGCGATCTCGTCGTTGGTGACCACCCGGGAGGGCTGGTAGTGCCCCATGGCGAGGATCCGGCTGCCGGTCATGCGTGACCTCCGATGCGAACGAGCGGCTGGCCCGGCGCGACCGGGTCGTCGTGGTGGGCGAGCCACTCGGTGAGCACCCCGCTGCCGTGGGCGGCCACCTCGACCGGGCCCTGCCGGGTGGCGATGTGGCCGACGACCTGCCCGGCGTCGAGCGTGTCGCCCTCGGCGAGGCCCTCCGCCGGCTCGAAGGTGCCGGCCGACGGGGCCACCACCACGCGGAACTGCATGGTCGGCTCGTGGCTCGGCGCCATCCCGTGCCGGGCGATCAGGTCCCGCGCGGCGGGCAGGTCGTCCGGGGTGTTCAGGGTGACGATCTCCGGGAGGCCGCTGTCCTTGAGCTCCCGCTTGACCAGGCCGGCGAGGGTGCCCGCCGGGGGCAGCTCGATCACGCCGGTCACCCCGAGGTCGGCCAGCGTGCGCATGCAGAGGTCCCAGCGCACCGGCGCGGTGACCTGCCGGACCAGGCGCTGCACCATGTCGCGCCCGTGGTTGACGGCGGCGCCGTCGATGTTGGACAGCAGGATCCGGGTCGGGTCGGCGGGGGTGATCCCGGCGGCGACGGCGGCGAGCGCCGCCTCGGCGGGGGCCATGTACGGGGTGTGGAAGGCGCCGGCGACCTTGAGGCGGATCACCCGGGCCTTGGTCGGCGGCTCGGCGGCGAGCTTCTCCAGGCCCGCGACCGCGCCGGCGGCGACGAACTGGCCGGCGCCGTTGCGGTTGGCCGGGTGCAGCCCGTGCGCGGCGATCGTGGCGAGCACCTCGTCGGGGTCCCCGCCCAGGACGGCGGCCATCCCGGTCGGCTCCAGCGCGCAGGCGGCGGCCATCTCGCGGCCGCGTACGCCGGCGAGGGTGATCGCCGTCTCCGCGGGCAGCACGCCGGCGAGCGTCGCCGCGCCCAGCTCGCCCACGCTGTGGCCGGCGGTGACGGTGACGTCGTACATCGGCAGGTGTTCGGCGGCGAGCAGCGCCGCCGCGACCAGCAGCGGCTGGGTGCGGGCGGTGTCCTTGATCTCGTCGGCGTCGGCCGCGGTGCCCAGGTGCACCAGGTCGACCCCGGCCATCGCCGACCACCACCGCAGACGGGCCTCGGCGCCGGGCAGGTCGAGCCAGGGGGTCAGGAAGCCGGGTTTCTGGGAACCCTGGCCGGGAGAGAGTACGGCGAGCACGTCTATGACTCTCCCGGATACGCGCGGGTAACGCTGTGCCGCCCTCGACCAAACCGCACTAGAACCTTTGGAGGGTTCCTACAAAGATCGGCGGTGATCATCACCCGACTGTGATGTTTTCCTGACGGCTGGGGTCATTGTCTGGGTTGGGACCACCGGGACCACCGGGTCGAGCCGGCCGACGGTGAGCGCCACCTGGAGGGCGAACGCGTCCCGCGCGGCGAGCGGCGAGAAGCCGGTCACGTCGGCGATCCGCCGCAGCCGGTAGCGCACCGTGTTCGGGTGCACGAAGAGGGCGCGGGCGGCGCTCTCCAGCGTGCCGCCGGCCGCGAAGAACGCGTCGAGGGTCTCCAGCAACTCGCCGCCCGCCCGCACGAGCGCGGCGTAGACGTCGTGCCGCAGCCGCCGGCGCGCCTCCCCGTCACCGGCCAGCGCGCGCTCCGGCAGCAGGTCGCCCGCCGGCACCGGCCGGGGCGCGGTCGGCCAGGCGGGGGCGGCCCGGAAGCCGGCCAGCGCGGCGCGGGCCGACTCGGTCGCCTCGTCCAGGCTCGGCACGGCCGGGCCGACCACCACCGGCCCGTCGCCGAACGCGCCGAGCAGCTTGACGGTGGCGGCGACGGGATCGGCGGCGCCCCCGAGCACGATGACCAGCCGGTCGCCGTGCACCCCGCCGATCACCTCCGCGCCGATGCGTCGGGCCTGCCGGTGCACGGTGTGCAGCACGGCGGAGACCTCGCCGCCGGGGGAGCGGCCGACCGCCACCGCCACCGGCGGGGCGTCCGCCCAGCCGAGCGCCGCCGCGCGGCTGGCCAGCACGTCCGGCGAGTCGCCCCGCAGCAGGGCGTCCACCAGCAACGCCTGCAACCGGGCGTCCCAGGAGCCGCGGGACTCGGCGGCCCGGGCGTACGCGCGGGCGGCGGCGAAGGCGATCTCCCGGGAGAACCGCAGCACCGCCTCCCGCAACTGCTGCTCCTCGCCCGGCGCGGCCAGGTGCGAGACCTGCTCCTCGACGACGTCGATCATCACCTTGATCAGCGCCACCGTCTGCTGGAGGCTGATCGAGCGGGCCAGCGCCTGCGGCGCGGTGGCGAAGACCTCGTCGGAGACCTCCTGGGTGCTGTCCGCCGTGCCGCCGCCGTCGCGCAGCCACTGCACCAGCGACCGGGCGCCGGCCTGGGCCACCAGCATCACCCAGGAACGGTGGTCGGCGGGCAGGTCGCGGAACCAGGGCAGGGCCTCGTCCATCCGGGCCACGCTGGCGGTGGCCAGCGCCCCCGCCGCCCGCTCGATCCGGCGCAGCGTGGCCGACAGTTCCGTACCGCCCGGCTCGCTCACCGCTCCAGCCTGACACGTCCCGACCTGGACCTTCACGCCGGGCGGCCCGCGCTCGGCGGTGGCCCCGGGCGGGCGGCGGGTCGGGTCAGGCGGGCGGGGGAGCGGGCAGCCCCAGCTCCTGGGCCAGGATGGCGGCCTGCACCCGGCTGCGCAGGTCCAGCTTGGCGAGGATCCGGCTGACATGGGTCTTGGTGGTGCTCTCCGCCATCGCCAGCCGGTCGGCGATCTGCTGGTTGGACAGCCCGAGCCCGAGGCAGGCCAGCACGTCCCGCTCCCGGGGGGTCAGCGTGTCCACCGCCGCCCGGGTCGCCCCGGAGGCGGCCGGGGCGGTCGCCGCGAACGCGGTGATCAGCCGGCGGGTCACCGCCGGGGCGATGAAGCCCTCGCCCCGGGCGACCGTCCGCACCGCCGCCACCAGCCCTTCGGCGTCGATGTCCTTGAGCACGAAGCCCGCCGCGCCGGCCCGCAGCGCGCCGAAGACGTACTCGTCGAGGTCGAAGGTGGTGAGCACGAGCACGTCGGCGAGCCGGTCGGCGACGATCTCCCGGGTGGCCGAGATGCCGTCCAGCCGGGGCATCCGCACGTCCATGACCGCCACGTCGGGCCGCAGCTCGCGGCACAGCCGGACGGCCTCCGCGCCGTCGTCGGCCTCGCCCACCACGGCGACGCCGGGCGCGCCGGCCAGGATCAGCGCCAGCCCGGCCCGCACCGCCGGCTGGTCGTCGGCGAGCAGCACCCGGATCACCTCGGCCATGACACGCCCCGTCCCCTCACGCCGCCTCGCCCGTCGGCAGCTCCACCCGTACCCGCCAGCGGCCCTGCGCCGGGCCGGCGGCGAACCGCCCGTTGAGCAGCACCGCCCGCTCCCGCATCCCGATCAGGCCGGCGCCCGCGCCGCTCGGCGCGCCACCACCGGCACCCACCGGGTTGTCCACGCCCACCACCACCCCCGCCGGCTCGTACGCGACCAGCAGGTGGGCCTCGCCGGCGCCGTGCTTGAGCGCGTTGGTCAGCGACTCCTGCACGATCCGGTACGCGGCCAGGTCCACCCCGACCGGCAGCGGGCGGGGCTCGCCGCGCCGGGTCACCCGCACCCCCAGCCCGGCGGCGCGGGCCCGGTCGACCAGCCCGTCGACCTCGCTCAGCCGCGCCCGGGTCGTCTCGTCCGTCGCGTCGACGGCCGACCCGCTCCCTGCCGGCTCCCGGAGCAGGCCGATCATCTGCCGCATCTCCGCCAGGCCCTGCACGCTGTTCTCCCGGATCACCCGCAGCGCCGACTGGACCTGCGACCGGTCGAGCCCCGGCACGGAGAGCGCGGCCGTGGCGTGGATCGCCACGGCGCTCAGGTGGTTGGCGATCACGTCGTGCAGCTCCCGGGCCATCCGGGCCCGTTCCGCGCCGACCGCCTGCCGCCGGTCCAGCTCCACCAACCGCGCGGTCTGCTCGGCCCGGGCCCGCTCGGCCGCCGCCTGGTCCCGGTACTGCCGCACGCTGATCCCGGTGAGCACCGGCAGCACCCCGGCCAGCACCAACGGCATCCCGACGCCCACACCCCGCCAGTCACCGATCAGCAGCACCCCCGCCGCCGTGCCGAGCACGCTCAGCCCGACCATGACCCGCAGCAGCCAGCGCCAGGTCAGCGCGGAACCGAACACGCACGCGTCGTAGAGGACCTGGGTGTAGACGAGGACGGTGGCCAGCGAGCCGCCCATCGCGAGGTCGACCACCACCGCCACCGTGCCGAGGGTCAGGCTGGTGCGGGTGGCGACCCGGCGCAGGCCCACCGCCACGCAGGCCGCCGCCAGCGGCAGCAGGAACAGCGGCTCCGGCAGGCCCGGCTGGCGGGACAGCTGCGGCTGCGTGCCCAGGGCGTACATGACCGCGCCGCCGGCCAGGGACGCGGCGGCGAGCATCAGGTCCCGGCCGGCGGTGCCGGGCCCGAGCCAGGTCGGCGCTCGCATGGCCCCGATCCCACCACACCGACCGCCGCCCGGGCTCCGACCGCCGGAGGACCCCGCCCCGCCCCACCCCCACCAAGAGATGTACGCCACCACGCCCGCCCCGCTCCCGCCGGTCCCGCGTCCGTCGGCGGTGGGGTGGGTCCGTCGAAGGAGGGAGGCAGATCTCGTCTTCGGCGGTGAGGGTCGCGCGTCCGGGGCGGGGCAGGGTGGTGGGGCACGAACGGGGAGGGGCAGAAATGCTGCTGGGAGTCATCGTCGCCTGCGAGATCGGGTTCTGGGTGGTGCTCGCCGCCGGGCTGGTCGCGCGGTATCCGCTGCGCCGGCCGCGGCTGGGCGCCGCGCTGTTGGTCTGCGTACCGCTGGTGGACCTGGTGCTGCTCGCGGCGAGCGCGCTGGATCTGCGGCGCGGCGCCACCGCGGACGTCACCCACGGCCTGGCCGCCGCGTACCTCGGCTTCTCGGTGGCTTTCGGGCACTCGATGGTCCGCTGGGCCGACCAGCGTTTCGCGTACCGCTTCGCCGGCGGCCCGCCGCCGGTCAAGCCGCCGCGGCACGGGTGGGCGCGGACCCGGCACGAGTGGCGGGAGTGGGGCAAGGGCCTGCTCGGGTGGGCGATCGCCTGCGCGCTGCTCGGGGCGGCGATCGTCTGGGTCGACGACGCCGAGCGGACCCGGGAGCTGACGAACTGGATCGGCAGGCTCTCCCTCGCCATCGTCATCTGGCTGGTCGCCTTCCCGGTCTGGGAGACGATCTTCCCGCGCCGGGCGCGGCGCTGACCCGGGTCCGGCTGCACGGCCCGTCGGTGCCGGCCAGTACGGTGACAGGGCACGTCGGGCGACCCCGGCGGGCGTGGCGAGCGTGAGGAGACCGGATGGCGCACGGGGAGGCCGAGCACGGCTGCGCCCAGGGTGAGCCCTGCCGGACGGGCCACCACGACCAGCAGGCGGCCGCCAAGCATCACCGCCGGCTGCCCGGCGGGTTCCCGGCCCATGCGCCGGAGCCCCCTGGCCGTGCGGCGGAGCGCGCCGACGAGGACGCCCCGGTGCCCCGGCAGCGTGCCGCCGAGGCGGCCCTGCCCGGCGAGGTCGAGCCGGCGGCGGCGCAGGGCTGCCGCAGCGACCTGCCCGGTTGGGCCGGCGCGCACCGGCACGGCCCGGTCCGCCCCCGGCACCGTGTCGTCCGCCGGGAGCGACCGCCGCGCCGCTGGTGCTGACCCCACGGGCGGCCTACGACGGGCCGGTCGGGCGACGGCGGGCCCGGCGGCGATGCGTGTGACGGCGGCGGGGGCGGCCGTCAGCGGGTGCGGCGGCGGACCAGCAGCGCGATCCCGGCGAGACCGGACGTGATGACCAGCACCACCGCCACGTTGAGCAGCAGCAGTCGCTGAAGTTCACCGAGGGCCTCGCCGATGTCCTTCGCCGGGTTGAGCGCGTCCTCCGGGATGACCCGCTCGCCGCCGCCGACGCCGCCGCTCACCGTGTCGTACTGCCGCTCCAGCGGCACACCGGCGGTGCGGAGCGTCTCCGACATGCTGAGCCGGCCGAGGAACCACCCCGCGGTGGTCTTGCGGGAGTCGGGCTGCTTGGCGGGCCGGTAGACCCGCGGCCCGCCGACCGCCTTCGGGTAGAGGTCGTACGTCTGCTTCGGAACGTCGCCGGCGAACACCACGACCGTGTACTTCGGACCGAGGTCGGTCGCCTTCGGGCCACGGGCCTGCCCGGTGCGGCCGAGGAAGTTGACCTGGTCGACGACCGCCATGACGTGTGCCGGGTGGGCGTCGGCGTGCAGCCGCAGCGGCTCGGCCAGGCCCTCGCCGGTGATCTCCACGGCGGCGGGCGGAGGCTTCGGCGCCGCCTTCGCCGCCCCGGCGAGGCCGAGCGACAGGACCGTCGCCGCGAGTCCGCCCGCCAGCACCGCGACCAGTCGCCGCATCGTCCGGACCATCGCCGCCTCCTCGCCCCGTTCGATGGATGGCTTGCTGCAGGTCACGCGTTGCCTGGCCGACGGAGTGACCGAACCCGCACACATCGGGTGCCCACTCTCAAGACTCCGCAGAACGTCGATCGGTTGCAGCTCGTGGAACAGTAATTGGAACTATCTGCGATCTGGGCCCGACTAATGAGCGGCAGCCGTTGATCAGCGGGCGGATCGTACCTTTACGGAGGGGTTCATGGGGGGCAGGGTCCCACGGGCGGCACGTACCTGGCCAGTGGTGGTCGGCGTGGCGCTCGGTGTGTCGCTGGCGCTGCCGGCCGCGCCGGCCGCCGCGCACAACTCGCTGACCGGCAGCGATCCGCGCAACGGCGCCCGGGTGGCCGAGGCGCCGACCCGGATCGAACTCCGGTTCCTGGCGAAGCCCGACCCGGGCACGACGAAGATCACAGTCACCGGGCCGGACAACGTGGTCGCGTCGGGCGGCCCGCCGACCTTCTCCGGCTCCCGGGTCAGCATCCCGTTCACGCCCGGCAGGGCGGGGCTGTACGTCGTCGGCTACCGGTTGGCGTCCAGCGACGGGCACCCGGTCTCCGGCGAGGTGCGGTTCACCCTCACCACCGGCACCCCCGCCGAACCGTCCCCGTCGACCGGTCCGGCCACGCCGGCCTCGGCCGTACCGTCGCCGACCGGCGCCGCGGCGCCGACCTCGGCCGCGCCCGTCCCGACGGGCGGCGCGACCGTGGCCGCGGTGCCGACGGCCGGGCGCAGCGAGAGCGCGGCGGGGCGGGGCTGGCTGTGGGCGCTCGGCGGCGCCGTGGCGCTGGCCGCCCTCGCGGCGGGCCTGCTGCTCCGCCGCCGCTCCGCCCGCCGCTGACCGTCACCACCGGCCCGACGGTCCAGCGCCCGGGCCGGGGGGACCCGCCCCGGCGGGGGCGGTTCGGGTGTGGAGTTCAGTACATGCGGGCCCGGGGGGGCCGCCGCCGGGGCA